>JBNJGR010000001.1:0-15530 GCA_051747885.1 Bacteroidota bacterium
ACAAACTTGATTTATTAAAAGATTTATATCACGAGATTATTATAACTACCGAAATTCATCAAGAATTTGGTGGTTCACTTCCAGATTGGATTTTAATAACTGATGTTCAAGATAGAAAAAAACAAAAAAATTTAGAAAAGCGACTCGATAAAGGAGAAGCCAGCTCTATTGCTTTAGCCCTTGAGATTAGCAATGCCCATTGATAATTGACGAGATTAAAGGAAGAAAAATTGCTCAATCTTTCAATATTGATATAATCGGAACGATCGGAATCATACTACTTGCTGATAAGAAGGGATTGATTTCAGATGTGACAAGCATGATTCTTCGATTAGTAAATAAGGGATTTAGATTATCTGACAAATTGATTAATAAAATTATAGAAATATACGGTCAGAAATAATTGCCAGCCACTAATTGAGTAGGCGGCTGACGGACTAAAAGTCTGCCAGTGTCTCCTGGCGCAGTCCTCAATCACTCCCTGAAAATCATCGAATAAGGTCGGTCGATCTCACGCCGTAGCTCTTCAATGCCAATGTTCCGGCTTTTGCGGATATACTCCCGGCCATCGAAAAAAACCAGGATAGTAGGTGCTGCAAATACCTGGTGTTGCCCGGCCACTTCGGGCAAAACATCTGATTTTACATAAACCAGTTTGAGCTTCGAAAACTCACTTTGAATTAATTCATCTACTTTGGGCTTCAATACTTTGCACACATTGCAAGCATCGGTTGAAAAGTAAGCCAGCACCGCGGGTTCCTCATGTTTCATCCGGTTGAATTCTTCAAGTGATTGTAGTTCTGTAAACATTTTTTGAAATTTAAAATTTCCCGGAACGCAGCATTACGAGCGTGCAGTTTTCAACGGTTTCAATGCCAGCCGATTCAAGCTTTTCTTTTAATTCACTGTTTTCAGCCCCCGGATTAAAAATTACCCGCTCCGGTTTCAGGTTAATTAGCTGTTCATAATATTCGGGTTGCCGTTTGGCCCCTAAATAGAGCGTAACCGTGTGAATATCGTCATCTGCAGGAAACTCTGTTTGTATGGGAACTCCATCTACCTGACCAGCACGTTTTGCCAGCGCAACCACTTCATGATTATAATCCCGCAGCATTTGAATTGCTTTGTTGGAATAACGTTCAGGTTTGGTGCTTGCACCCATTACCAATGTTTTTTTGTTGTTCTTCATAGTATTCAAATCTTCTGAAGCAGGACCACCGCAAATGCAGAAATGCCTTCTTCCCTGCCTTCGAAACCCAGTTTTTCGGTGGTGGTTGCCTTAACCGAAATTTGTGTGGGTTCAATCCTTGCTACTTTTGCCATTGTGCTCACCATATCAGGAATATACGGTTTGAGTTTAGGTTGCTGTGCGCTGATGGTTGAATCAATATTGACAATTTCGAACCCTTTTCCTTTTACAAGTTGATACGTTTTTTTCAGCAAAATTTTACTGTCAATATTTTTAAATTCCTGTGAATTATCAGGAAAATGGACACCAATGTCGCCCAGGTTAACGGCTCCCAAAAGTGCATCGCATATAGCGTGAATTAACACATCGCCATCGGAATGGGCAACTGTTCCTTTGCTGTGCGGAATCAAAACTCCTCCCAGCCACAGGCTTTCGCCTTCGGCCAGGCGATGTACATCAAATCCCTGTCCTATTCTGAAACTCATCAGTTTTGACTGTCGAATGCATCCACATCGAATGAGAGGGTAAACCTCAGCGTATTGGCCAGCGGGTGGTTTTGCTGGGTGGGCAACAGGTACGAAAAGTCGAGGGCAAAAACGTTCATCCGCAACCCGGCACCGGCAGTTAAAAATTTTCGGTTCCCCTTGTTTTCGTGTTCATAAAAATAGCCGGCCCGCAGCGCAAACTGCTTGTTGTACCAATATTCAACTCCAACCGAAAAATTAATTTCATTCAGTTCTTCTTCAAAACCGCCCGGTGCGTCCGAAAATGAGGTGAAAATACCATTGATTACCGACATATCGTTATTGTAACGGCTGCCGGTGATGACGCCAGTTCCGGTAAGAGAATCGGCCGGCGGGGTGGGCACCAGAAGCTTGTTGGCTTCAAAAGCAAATGAAAATGAATTGTACTGATCGAGTTCTGTGGTGTAAGCCGCACCCAGTTTCAGCATAGTGGGAATAAAGTCTTTCACTTCTCCTTCAGTGTATGAAATTTTTGCACCAATGTTCTGAATATTTATCCCGGCTGAAAAAATATTGTCTTTACGGTTAGCCCTGAATTCATTGTAAAAATAGAAAGCTACGTCGGCGGCATAAGAGTTACCGGCATGCGATTCTACTCCGCCAATCATTTGTCCACCGGTTAAATCGGAGCGAATATAACGCACTGCCACCGAACCGGAAAACATTTCAGAAAGGGTACGGGTGTAGCCTAAATCAATGGCAAATTCATTGGGGCTTTGCTGTCCCATAAACTCACCGTATTCGCTGGTAAAAACAATATCACCCAGAGCGAAATAGCGCAACGAGCTGCTTACCGTTTGCATTTCGTCAATTTTTTTGTAACCCACCAGGTAAGCCATGTTAATATCATCCACAAGTGTTCGCAACCAGGGTGAATAGGATAAGCTCACACCCATTTCACTTTCAATAAAAGCATATTTTGCCGGGTTCCAGTGCTGTGAGCTCAAATCGGGAGTTGTACCAACACCTGCATCGCCCATACCACCCGCTCTCGAATCGGGAGTAATGGATAAAAACGGCACTGCGGTTGTAATGGTATTGGCACCGGATGTGGAAGTCTGTGCGCTCGCCTTACCGGCCATAAAAGCAATGAGTGTAATAACTAAGAAAATTCGAATATTTTTGATCATATTTTTAAAAAAATTGAGCGTTGCAAATATATAAATTGTAGCCGATGCAACAATTAAACTAAAGTTAGAGAACGGACAATTTTCTGAAAAAGTACATTCTCCGAAAAAAATTAACGGCCAATAACCATTTTACCTGACCGGGTGGTAATTACACCGTCGCGGTTTTGGGCAGTAACTTTCAATATGTAAATCCCGCTGGCGGGAATGAGCCCCGATTCGTTCAAATCCCACCTAACCGGGTTGCTCCTGGTACCGCTGGATCCAACCTGGGTAGTGTAATAATCAACCCGGCGCCCGTTCTGGTCGAATATTTCGAAAACCGCCTCTAGTGTTGCTCCCGCCTGGTTGTGTTCAAATGTAAAATAGGTGTAATCGTAAACCGGATTGGGATAATTGGACACTTCTGAAATAACAAAATCGCCGGACACATAAAAATCGATCTCCACCTCGGAGGAGTTATTGGCCACATCCCAGGCTTTAAGTTTCAGCGTATGTTCTCCAACCGAAAGGTTCCGCAGGTTGTAAGTAATGTTTCCGCTGGAGTGATCTCCGGGATTAGCCTGGTAAAAACTGTTCAGCACAATGGCATTGGAATAGTCGTTGTCTATTACCGCAGTTATATCGTGGCCGATTCCTGCGCCTGCAGTGTTGATCCCGTTTTCGTCTGAAAGTTGTGCGAAAAGCGTGGGATTTTTGCTCACTTTATCACCTTGTTCAAAATCAGGCGAATCGAGATACAACTGAATTTCAGGGCCTTCGTTGTCTGTAATCTGAGACCCGGGACCGCCAATATAAAAGTTTTCAAATGCCCCATGTGCATCTACTTCACTGTTATGCGCATAATAAATTATTTTGCCTTCGCCCAGGCTGTACGAAATATCTTTGGGTATAACAAAACTGAACGTAAATTCGCCGTTTTGCACTTCTGTCAGGCCTTTGTAAATAACATTTTCCTGCACTTTAAACTCCATCGGGGTTTCACCGGCATTACCTAGGGTTTCCATGACAACTTCCTTATCGAAAACCGTTGGAACTATTTCTCCCGAAAAATCCTCGAATTTATTCCCTGATTCATCTGCTATGTAGCCGGTAACCGTAACATTCTGCATGGCTCCCAGGGTGTCGGCTTCAATGGATGCTTCGTGGCCGTTAATGGTTGAAGTAACCACTTTGTATTTTGGAAAAGAGAGTTTCAATGCAGGATCGGCCAGCAAACTAAAATTTCTTTTATTGGTGGTATTGATAGTATTGATTTTTGCCAGCCGCATAATATCACCCATGCGGTAATGCTCACCGTTTTCATCTTTCTCAAAAACATGGTTGTAAAAACTGCGGCTCAGCAGAAAATTTGAATAGGCAAATACCAGTCGGGTTGTTGAAAAAAGCCCGATTCCGCCTCCGTTCGGATTCAACAATACGTATTCGCCGGCCGACGTTTCATCGGAGTCGAACCGGCTAAATTCGCAGGTGGCTGTAACAAAAATGGGCAGTGTGTTAGCGTTCGACCATGAATTTATATGACTGATATCCAGCACCTTTTCATCAGCCATAAAACGTTCGTTGGCATGACCGACATAATTGAGCACAAGAACCCCGTTTTTTACCCGCTCATTAATGGCTTCGGTGACCCTGGGGTAACTTTCCCCGCCGGGACCGGTAACCTGAGGGTAGGCATCGAAATAAATCTTATCGGTAATAAACTCCCGGTGTTTTTCATTAATTATATCTGCCAGTTTTTCTGAATCTGACATGTGAAGGCTGCCGTCTTCATCATCGGCAATAAAGCAAACTACATTGCGCCAGCTACCAAGAGCCGGAGCAGAATAATAATTGTAAATTTTATTCATTACAAGCTGAGCCTGGTAGTTTGTAGATGCAGGGATTCGGCCCAATCCCAAATCCACAGCACCGTTGTAAACTGTTTCATCATCGTCGAGAATCACAAAATAGTCGTCGGTTACAAAAGAGGCAACCGGGCTAAGCGAATTTTCTGATTGAAACGTGGGGATAAAATTGTTACTGCTTCCCTTTATATTCCTGTTGTCGTAGCTGCCGTCGCCAAATAGAAGTACGTATTTCATCCCTTCATCACGGTCGTAAAACATTTTTATGAAATTGCGGATACCCGTGGCACTTTTGTTTCCCGAGCTGAATTCATTGTACACTTTTTCGGATGAAACTACTTCTACCTTCATGCCATCATAACTCCGGTGAAAATCGGCCAATTCGCTGGCAGTGTTTAAAAAGGCCGGATACGAAACAATTAAAAACTCGGGTGTTTCCAGCCCGTGCAGGTTTTGGTTCTCCACTTCGCCTACTAACTCAGGTTCCGGAAATGTACCGCTGGGGTCAAATGCCGCAAATTCGCACAGCTTTTCAACACCTGCTATGCCGGATGCATTATTCCCATTTATCTGAAGCTGAATTTCTTTAACATTAAAAATATCGGTCACATTCCAAACTTTCAGATTCGGTTGGTCAGTTTCAATTTTAAATTCAAGCACATTTTCAGTTCCAACAGAAGCAAGGTCACGAAAGAACAATACATTGTCACTCAATTTCAGTTTTTGGCGATAATTGAGTTCAATAAAATCGAGCCAGGCCTCAGCATTAGAGGTACTTCCGAAATACTTCACCGTCGTATTGAGCTGGTTTCCATTTGGTGCCGGAAAACTATACCTTTCCTCACGCTGATTGGCATAAACTGCAGTGGCATCGGAGGTATTTACTTTTGAAAAACTGAGCTTGCCTAAATTTGTCTGATTTACCGCAACCGGCATTTCAGAGGAAGCTGACGAACGGGCAGCAGCAATTATCCGCAATGAAACTTCAGCTGAATTGTCTAAATTATTTAACTCAAAAGAAATATTATTTGTGGTGCCGGTAATAAATTTATCGCCAAACCACTGTTTACCCGAGCCGCCTCTCAGTAGATTATATTTCTCCTGTTCATACAAATCATAGGCGTCGAAAGATGTGATACTGTGTGTAACTCCTCCTTCAGGTAAAGCTTGCGGTTCAATACGCTTTGCTGCCCCTGCCGATTCTGTTAAAAAGAAGTATCCCTGTTTGGAATAATGATTTAACTCGTGTACAAAATGTTCTTTTTGCTGATCGGGCAGCCATTTTGTAGTTCCGGGAGCAAAAAAGAAAAGGCAGTCTGTGCCGTTGTTTTGTCCGTGCCAAACAGCAACCTGCGGGAGATCGTCGTAGGTAATATTCCCCGGATTTTCAGAAAGAATGGTTCCTCCGGCACCAAAAACTTTCACCTGAGCAGGATTTGAGAAGCCCCATTCATTCAGCGTTGTGTAAGGGATGGTGTAAATCCCTTTCCCTGACGTGCTTATTTTAAGCCACTTCCCGCTATTTAAAATCGATTCTTCTTCCCAGTTAAACTTTTCTTTTGCAGCAGATGATTTCAATCTAACCGGTATTTTTTTCAGCTTAAATTCTTTCAGAAGTAAAACCTTACCCTCGCGTTTGATTGCAGCCGGAATTTGAATTTCAATTCTGTACGAATCACCCGATTTAAGTTTTGCCGTACCAATTTCAAGTTCATCCGGAAAGGAACAATTTATTGGTAAATCATCACTTTTTATCTCTCTGAAAACAGGATTTTCAACAACAAACCGGTAGTCCTGATCTGAACCGGTGAGAGGATATGAACGTGTGAAAACCGGCTGCATATTCTTCGGTGCTTCAGGATAAGCCGCATTTTCAAAAGTAAAATCCAGGCCTGCTGCTTCCTTTAATTCAGAATCACTAATAATTTGCCAGTCGAGCGTAATAATTTCATCCCGGACATCGTTTGAAGTAAAACCAAGAATAATTATTAACAACAAAAAGAAAACTTTTTTCATTATATGGCAAATTTGTTTTTAAAACGCTGCCTAAAAATAAATATTGCAAGCTGCAACTTTTACAATAAAACAATTATTTTTGTAAATTGACCGGCAAAGATAGACAGATGTTCTAAAATACTTACAATTTTATAATTGCAGAAGACAATAAGAATTAAACAAATCAGTTATATTTGTGATAATCAGAGGAAAAATGAAAAACACTAATTTAATGAAGCTAAAAACAATTTTCTTGCTGTTTTTAGCCGCATTCGTTTCAGGATGTGGGTTGTTTGGCAACAGGAGTAGCGAATCTTCGCGTACTACCGGATGGGAATACAATTCAGAAGAAACAGGTAATATCCCCTATCTTTCAGGTTACGAACAGGAAGCCGGTCCCGGCCTGGTATTCATTCAGGGTGGTACATTTACCATGGGCCGTGTTGAAGAAGATGTGATGTACCAGTGGGATAACCATCCGCGAAGAGTTACCGTTGCATCTTTTTATATGGATGAAACTGAAGTATCGAACCAGGATTACAGAGAATATGTACACTGGTTAAACCGTGTTTACCCCGACGACCGCGAAAAAATTAATTCTACATTGCCCGACAGTACTGTATGGAGAGAGGAACTGGCTTACAATGAGCCTTACGTAAACAACTATTTCCGACATCCGGCCTACAGCGATTATCCGGTTGTTGGTGTTACATGGGAACAAGCAGAAGCTTATTGCTCATGGAGGACCGACCGTGTTAATGAAAAAATACTGGTTGAACGCGGTATCCTTCAACACGACAATAGCCAGACGGGACAAAATATATTTACTACCGATGCCTACCTTGCCGGTATGTACGAAGGAACCACAGGAGATAATCCACCAGAGATGCCTGACGGAACCAACCGCAGTGTAAAATGGGAAGACGGCATTATGCTTCCCAATTATCGTTTACCCAGCGAAGCCGAATGGGAATATGCCGCGTACGGTTTAATTGGCAATGTGGACGACGAGATGCTTACCGACAGGAAAATCTACCCATGGAATGGAGCCTACCTAAGAGAAGATACGAGAAAAAACAAAGGCCGCTTAAAAGCTAACTTCGTAAGGGGCCGTGGTGACCTAATGGGTATGGCCGGTGCATTGAACGACAATGCGGATATTACCGCACCTGTGTTCGCTTATTCACCTAACGATTACGGCCTGTATTGCATGGCTGGAAATGTAAATGAATGGGTAGCCGATGTTTACCGTCCTTTGTCGTTCCTCGATGTTGAAGAATTCCAACCTTTCAGGGGTAATGTAATTACTGAACCCAGACGCGATGCAAACGGTGATATGGTGCGTGATGAATACGGCGAAATTGTTAGAGACACAGTTGCCGACTACCGCAATGTTAAAGACGGAAGTACAGAATCGCAAATTGTAGAATCGGGCGACTGGAATGCTACCGAAGACAGGGGTACCGATGATATGTACTTTAAAGATGACCGTCCCGGCTTCTTCTCCTCGCTTATCGATGATGAAGTAAGGGTTTACAAAGGCGGTTCATGGAAAGACAGGGCATACTGGCTGGTTCCCGGAACAAGAAGATACCTCGAACAAACCAGGGCTCAGAGTGATATTGGTTTTCGCTGTGCTATGACAAGAGTAGGTAGTCCGGAAGGATTTTAAATGATATTATTACAAACTTACCCGAAAAACCTCATTTTAACGAATGAGGTTTTTTTATTTTTGCAAAATGAAAAAAAACCGGCTATATCAACTTTTTAAGAATCATCCAATAGTTGTAACCGACAGCAGGAAAATCAAAAAAGGTTCCCTGTTCTTCGCACTAAAAGGCGAAAATTTTAACGGAAATAAATTTGCAGCCGATGCACTTGAAAAAGGAGCTGCCTATGCGATTATCGACGAGAAGAAATACAATACCAGTTCAAAAACTATTTTAGTTGAAAATGCACTTAACGCTTTACAACAACTGGCGGGCAGGCACAAAAAAGAACTGGAGATTCCGGTGCTTGGCATCACAGGTTCAAATGGAAAAACCACCACCAAAGAGCTGATTGCTGCAGTTTTGTCTGAAAAATTCAGAGTTAGTTACACTCAGGGAAATTTGAACAACCATATTGGAGTGCCGCTCACTCTTCTCGGTATGGATGAATCAACTGAATTTGGTATTGTTGAAATGGGTGCAAATCACCAGGGAGAAATCGCACAGCTTTGCTCCATTGCCGACCCTGATTACGGTATTATTACGAATATTGGCCGGGCCCACCTTGAAGGATTTGGCTCTTTTGAAGCCATAAAAAAAACCAAGGCTGAATTATACGATTACTTAAAAAAGAAAAACGGAACAGTCTTTTACAACCGGGATAATTCCATTCTTTCTGAACTCACAAAATCCATAGCGTATAAAATAAGCTATGGCAGCATAGATGCCGACCTGTCCGGTAATCCGGTGCTTTCGCCGCCATTTGTGCATGCAAAGGTTCACTTCCCAAAAGGTAATTTATACTTAAACTCAAAGCTGACAGGAAGTTATAATTTTGAAAATATAATGGCTGCGGCATGCATCGGACAATATTTTGGAGTGAATCCTTCCGTTATTCAAAAAGCCATCAAGGATTACAACCCCGGAAACAACCGTTCGCAATTGATAGAAAAAAACAACCTGAAAATAATAATGGATGCTTACAATGCCAATCCAACCAGCATGCAGGCATCCATCCATAGTTTTGTATCCAGTTTCAGTGGCCCGAGGTATCTAATCCTGGGCGATATGCTCGAACTTGGCGGACAGGAAATGAATGAACACATTTCAATTCTCGAAAAAACAAAGAAGCACTCCTTTTCAGAAGTGCTTCTTGTAGGTAAAGCATTTACCAGGGCTGCAAAAAATTATTCATTTAAATCTTTTGCCACTGCCGAAAATTTATGCCAGTACCTGTCTGAAAACCCTATTAAGGAAGGAGCCATTTTAATCAAAGGCTCACGAGGGATTCAACTCGAAAAAGTGCTCGATATTCTTTAAGCTTCTGGTTTTTCAACTTTCAGCACTTCAGCAATTGCTTTTTCGAAAGTAGCTTTTGGCAGTGCACCCATTGCCATTTGCGGTTGACCTTCGGTAGGCACAAACAATAAAGATGGAATACTTTGAATTCCAAACATTCCTGCCAGTTCCTGTTCCTGCTCGGTGTCAATTTTGTAAATTACAATCTTGTCGCCATATTCTTCCTGCAATTCTTCCAAAACAGGAGCAACCATTTTACATGGGCCACACCAGTCGGCATAGAAATCAATCAGTGCAGGCTTATCGCCTTCATACTTCCATTCTTTATTCGCTTCAAAATTGAATACTTTCTCTTTAAATGATTCTTTTGTTAAAAATTCCAACATATTAAAAAATTTAATTTAAACTATTTACATATTTATATTTGTACATATTTTTCATTGTCAAAGATAATGCCACCAAACCTCACCAAAATATTAACCCGGATTCTAGATAAATAATTGTAATTTTGTCACAATTTTTTTCTAAAATGACAGAAAAAATTAAAATTCAATCCAATATTGGCAGAAAAATGAACAAACATATAAATAACAAAATATTCGAGACAATTGCAAATGCAGCCGCCGATTTAAATCAGGAAACATATGTTATTGGTGGTTACGTGCGCGATATTTTTTTGGAACGCCCCTCGAAAGACATTGATATAGTTACTCTTGGCAGCGGAATCCAACTTGCTGAAAATGTGGCCAAAAGATTAAAACCACGACCTCGTATTGCCGTTTTTAAAAATTTTGGCACGGCTCAATTGAAATTCAAGAAATATGAGATTGAATTTGTGGGGGCCCGCAAAGAATCGTACCGCACAGATTCCCGCAAACCTATGGTAGAAACCGGTACTCTTGAGGATGACCAAAACCGCAGGGATTTTACCATTAATGCACTGGCTCTGGGGTTAAACAAACACAACTTCGGTGAATTAATTGATCCGTTCAACGGCATTAATGACCTGAAGCAAAAAATTATACGTACTCCACTCGATCCGTCCATTACATTTTCTGATGATCCGCTGCGAATGATGCGCGCCATAAGATTTTCAACACAACTGGGTTTTGAAATTGAAGCCAAAACCCTGCAGGCAATTGCCAAAAACAAAGACCGCATAAAGATAGTTTCTGCTGAACGTATTTCGGATGAACTCAACAAAATTATGCTGTCGCCCAAACCCTCAGTGGGATTTAAGCTGCTTGAAGAAACAGGTTTACTGAAAATAATTTTACCTGAACTTGAGCAAATGAAAGGAGTTGATGTTGTCAACGGAATCGGACACAAAGACAATTTTTACCACACGCTGGAAGTGCTCGACCGGATTGTGCCAAACACCAACAACCTTTGGCTCCGATGGTCGGCGTTGCTGCACGATATTGCCAAACCTGCCACCAAAAAATTCACCGAAGAGCAGGGCTGGACATTCTACTCACACAATTTTATCGGGGTGAAAATGATACCGGGGATTTTCAGGAAACTAAAACTTCCTCTCAACGAAAAAATGAAGTACGTCCAAAAAATGGTAAAACTCCACATGCGCCCTATTGTACTCTCGGAAGAAGAAGTCTCTGATTCGGCCGTGAGGCGGTTGCTTTACGAGGCCGGCGACGATATTGACGACCTGATGACGCTTTGCGAAGCCGATATTACTTCAAAAAATCCGGAAAAGGTGAGGCGCTACATGAAAAACTTCAAAGTTGTACGGCGCAAACTAAAAGAGATAGAAGTAAAAGATGCTGTTCGCAATTTTCAGCCACCGGTTTCAGGAGAATTAATAATGGAAACCTTCGGCCTGACGCCAAGCCGTGAAGTTGGAGTTATAAAAGACGCCATAAAAGAAGCCATTCTCGATGGAGAAATCAGGAACGATTACGAGGAGGCTTATAATTTCATGTTAAAAAAAGCAGAGGAATTAGGCCTTGAAAAAAAATCTTAATGGTTGGACTTTAACCGCAGCAAAATGGGGAGGTGATCGCTAAAACCACCGTTATAGCTGTATCCAATATAAGTACGGTTAACTTTCCGGCCGCCATAACGCTCATCAGTTTCCAACAAGAAGGGCAGTTTTACCATTTCAGCCAAATCAGGCTGGGTTGCTATTCCATCCCTGCTTTTTAAAAGTGTTCCGGATACCATTATCTGATCGAAAACCGACCACTGCGAACGGTATTTTATAGTCCCCCACCCTTCTTCTCCCCAATTCACAGACAGATTTACAATATCCTCATTTGCAGTATTCTCAGAAAATTCAACAGCTTTTAAATACTCAGCAATACTTTCATCGTCGGGCTGATCGTTAAAGTCCCCCATTATAATGATTTTTGCATTTTCATATTCCTGGAGTTTTTGACGGTACAGCTGGCGTAATATTTTAGCTGCCAGGTTTCTCAGTGACCGGGTTTCCATCAAACCACCATATCGAGAAGGCCAGTGAGTTATAAAAAAATGCAACGTATCTGTTTCTTCCACAACGCCAGACACATAAAGAATTTCCCTTGTTTCCAAAACAGAATCCTGATCAATTTTTAAAGGAAAGTATTGATATTCGAGTGGATAAAATATTTCATCATTATACAGAAAGGCCACATCAATACCGCGTTCGTCGGGCGATTCTTTATGAATAATTTTATAGGGATATTTATTCAGCGGGGTATCTGTCAGCAACCGTTCAAGCACAAAGCGGTTTTCTACCTCACAAAGGCCAATCATTTGCGGCGGCTCCCAACCAGCAGCATTTAAAATCACCTTCGAAATATTCAGTAATTTTTGGTTGAACCTTTTGTATGTCCAGTACCGGTCCCCTTCGGGAGTAAATTCTTCATCCTGCGTTTTTGGATCATCTTTCAGATCGAATAAATTTTCAACATTGTAAAATAACACGGAATATTCTTCTTTCCGGTTTTGGGTGAATGACTGTACCGAAATACTTAGAAATAGGAATAATACGATGACAAAGCTACTCTTCATCTTTTTTCTCGATTCGCTCGAATGCGCCAAGATCGGGACCTTCGTCGGATGTCCGGTCCTTGTTCATTATATCCAGCGGATACTGTTCGGCAAAATCAGGATTACCAATATCTTTCGCTGCCGAAAGGGTATCAAGGGAATAGTCATACTCGTCAAACGGATCAACAAAATTTGGGTTGTTGTCTTTTCCTTTCCAAACATTTTTGAAATGGTCTTTATCCGAAATATCAAAAGAATCCGGAACCTGAATTAGGCAATGGTCAAACTCGTAATTGAAAGCATTTTCCTCACTGTCGCCCAGTTCAATTTCGTTCTGGTTATTGCCGAAAATAATACTGTTCCCAAAAAAAGCATTTTCCAAATCGCCTGTATAGGTTACTTTGGAGCCGTCTGATTGTTCAACCACCAACAGATTGGAAAGTACCAGAGAAGCTGTTGATCGTGCACGGTTAGAATAATTTCCCCAAAAGTTGGCAATGGTAGTATGGTAAAATTCGTAATCACCACCAACAAGCAATGCAACTGCATAGAATCCGCAGTTAGCAATTAAATTGTTATAGCCGGTCACTTTCGATTTGAGGGCAAAAAGGCCGGCATAGGCCATATTTTCGATTTTTGAATTCGAAAGTTGGAGCGATGCAAACCCATCATCTTCAATATTCCCTGCCTGCAAACCGATATTGGCATTTTTTATCGTGGTATAATTAAATACATTGTCATGGCTTCCAGAAAAAAGTATTATTCCATTCCATTGGTCAGGAATATCCTGGTAACTTTCTTCTAACCGATCGGATAAAAAACGTATTGGATTCTGAAACGTACCCTCGGCTTTAATGGTTCCTTTCACGTAGAGCCCGGCCCCCTTATGAAAATGAATGCGTGTGCCGGGTTCTATGGTTAGTGTTGAGGTACTGTCAACATAAGCATAATCGTAAACCAGGTATGGTTTTTCAGCAGTCCAGGTTGTGGTTTCAATATTTTCTCCTTTAATGAGTTTAAAGTCCTGTCCGTAGGCCACAAGGTTTATATCCTGAACATTTGCATTGGTAGTAAACTCAATGGAATCCTGAACAACCATGGGCAGGTTTTGTCCATTGGGATCGATTGTAACCTCAACAAAAATAAAGATACTGTCGCGGGCAGGCACCTCCACTTCATAGGCCTCGTTGGTAGTTTGGCCGTTAACGTTCAACCTGAAATTAGAAAAATCGCCACCTGCAACTCGAATTCTCGAAATAAGAACATTTTCGTCGTATGGATTATAAATTTTAAGGTGCTGGGTGGTTGAACCTATGGTAGTAAAAATTGTGTCGAACATTACAGTATCAACCGAAAACTGAAGTTTTGCATCGGGAGAACTCATATACCCCTCATCCTCACAGGAAAAAAGTGAGAAAAGTATTGCAACTGCAATTAATATTTGAAGCAGATATTTGATCAAGTTCCCGGTATTTAATTGTAAAACGAATTTCCGTCACCTTATATTATTGCAAATATAAAAATTCAATTTACAATTTTTAACATTTATTTACAACTATTGGCAATATTTAAAATTTATTTTTTGAAATAAGCCATAATCCCAGTATGGTGATAAGGCCATTGAGGATTAATAATTCAAAACCAAAAGTATATCCGTTAAAAAGTTGTTCTGAATAGGTAGAAATAAAAAAGCAAATAACCGGGGAAATAATACCGACCAAAGGTACCCACCTGTCTTTCACTTTCTTTTTAGTGTACATGCCAAACACAAACAATCCCAAAATTGGTCCGTAGGTGTAACCGGCAACTGTAAATACCGCAACCACAATACTTTCGTTGCTGATTGCCCTGAAAACCAGTATTACTAGTATTAACAGCACTGAAAACATAATGTGAGTGCGTTTTTTAATGCTTCTTCTTTTTTGCTCTTCGTATTTGTCTATTTTCATGAAATCGACACTGAAAGCAGTTGTCAGGGCCGTAAGTGCCGAGTCGGCACTGGAATAGGCAGCAGCAGTAATTCCCAGTAAAAAAGCAATTCCTACCGGTAAGCTCAGGTAGTTAAGGGCAATAAGCGGATAAAGTTCATCGGTGGTTTCGGGCATTGTAATACCTGCTTGTTCGGCAAAAATATAGAGCAGCACACCCAGGCACAAAAAAAGGAAAACCGCTGCCAGAAACGATAAGCTAAAAACGAACATGTTCTTTTGAGCCTCTTTTTTATTCTTGCATGTTAGGTTTTTTTGCATCATATCCTGGTCCATTCCAACCATTACAATAGTAATGAACATGCCGGCAAAAAATTGCTTGAAAAAATTATCGCCGGTACGCCAGTCCCAAAAAAATATCTGGGAATTGGAGTGAGAAGAAATGCGCTGCACCAGTTCGGGAACATCGAAATTTAATGACCGGCTAATGGCAATAATGGTAAAAATAACTGCGCTGACCAGAAAAAATGTTTGCAGGGTATCAGTCCAAACAATGGTTTTTATACCTCCTTTAAATGTATATACCCATATGAGGGCAATTGTAACAATTACGGTTACTGTAAACGGAATGTCAAAAGCGTCGAAAAATGCAATTTGCAAAACTGTGGCCACAAGGTATAGCCGGAACGCGGCTCCTACAAGTTTGGATATTAAAAAGAAAAATGAACCGGTTTTATAGGAGGAATTTCCAAAACGCTGATCAAGAAAAGTGTAAATGGAAACCAGGTTGAGCTTGTAGTAAAGTGGCAGCAAAATACCGGCCACGAGCCAGTAGCCCACAATGTTTCCGAAAACAAACTGCAGGTAGGAGAAGGCGGTATTTCCCACCTCGCCGGGCACCGAAATAAAAGTAACACCGGA
>JBNJGR010000001.1:15630-61821 GCA_051747885.1 Bacteroidota bacterium
CACGAGCCAGTAGCCCACAATGTTTCCGAAAACAAACTGCAGGTAGGAGAAGGCGGTATTTCCCACCTCGCCGGGCACCGAAATAAAAGTAACACCGGAAAGTGTGGCTCCCACCATACCAAAAGCTACCAAAAACCAGGGTGATTTACGGTTGGCTGTAAAAAATGCCTGCGTATCGGCATTGCGGGAGGTTAACCATGAAATACCAACCAAAACAATAAAGTAACCTAAAACCAGAGTTAGAACGAGGAAAGGACTCATAAAACTGTTTATTCAAAATCGGGGTACAACAAATATTTTTTTCTCAGGGCTTTAAATTCATTCAATTCAGGCTTCCAGCTTTCTGTAATTTCCTTTTCATTTAAACCGTCTCTTATTTGCCGGATTAACTCATCGGTACCGGCCAGCAAATTGAGCCAGCGCTCACGGGTCAGAAAATCCTCTTCATTTTCGAAACTATTGTAAAAATCCAAAAAGTATTTCAACGTGAATTGCGGTACTTCATCCAGCTCCCTGAGGTCAACTCCATAACACTTTTCGCCTTCATTCAGCGGTTTTACAGCCACTCCCGGAATATTTCGCGGTGTAAACGTAAAATCGCCCAGTTCGGTTTTGGGGCCGCCAATCACCTGAAACGGAAAATCAGTCCCGCGGCCAATACTCACACTTGTTGCTTCGAAAAAACAGAGCGACGGATAAAGCCGTACTGCCAAATCGTTGGGCAAGTTGGGCGAAGGTTGAACCGGTAACGAATATCGCATGCTGTGTGAATAGTTTTCAACGGGAATAACTGTCAGTTTACATTTTTGTGGTGCTTCATGCCAATGTTCTCCGTTTATCATTTGTGCCAGTTCACCAACAGTGCAGCCATGAACCAGCGGAATCGGGTCCATCCCTACAAACGATTCAAAACCGGGTTCTCTCATTGGCCCGGCAATATAATCGCCGTTTGGGTTAGGGCGATCGAGTACAAGCATGGGCTTTTCATTTTCGGCACAGGCTTCCATAACCAAATGCATGGTAGAAATGTAGGTATAAAAACGGCACCCAACATCCTGAATATCAAACACCACGACATCAAGTCCGTCAAGGTGCTCCGGTTTTGGTTTGCGGGTTTCGCCGTAAAGTGAAATGACCTGAATCCCGGTCTTTTCATCCACACCATCTTTAATGGTTTCGCCTGCAGATGCATCGCCCCTGAAACCATGTTCGGGAGCAAATATTTTTTCCACTCTAATTCCTTCCTCCAGCAGGAAATCCACCAAATGTAAATTTTCTTTTAACGAAGTGTGATTTACTACTAACCCCACCTTTTTCTCATTTAAAATAGGCAAATATTTTTCAGGTTGTTCGGCCCCCGTTTTCAGGTCAGAAGTGTTTGATGCAGCGCATGAAAAAGCAAGCCAAGCAAAAAAAATAAATCCGGTTATTTTCGCCATTGGTAAAAGTTTATAATTTAAATTGCTAAAATACCATTTGATTCTCCGAAAAAGAAACCAGAGACAAAAATTTGGAGGTTGATTTAGTGAAAACCCATTTTTTCAGCTATGAAGAATTACTGTTCCAACCCTTTTCCAAAAGGAACGGTGAACCCAAGCCATGGAATACCAATAAAACCAATGCCTGACTGCACCGGAACAACCAGCCCGAAATCGAGGGCTGCCTTTTTAATAATCCAGCGGCTTCCCAACGTTAATATTCCGGTTCCTTCGCCGCCGGCATTCAAATAGTAATTCTCTGTAATGAAATACCAGCGATTGGAAAGCCTGAACATACCATTGAAATTAACCATAGGTGAAGATGCCCAACTGCCGCCTGCATATCCGTATCCCAGGCCAAAACTCACATTATTGTCGGGGGTTCCGAAAGTTGAAACCCCGTAAACAATGCCAAAAGATGTTTCGGATTCACCAAGAATAGTACCTGCTAAAATTCCTGCACCCAAATTGAACTTATCTCTTTCAACCGGGAATGAAAACTTCGGACTAATGAATACCGGGGTTGGCGCGCCGCCAAAAAAGAAAAGTGGAATAATCCCACCTCCCAATGAAAAATTGTCAGTAACACCATAAGCAAACTGGTTCCAGAGCACCCAGATATTCTGATAATATCCTTCTCCCTTTTTGAGTCCGTACCCGTTGGGGGACCAGAAATACCTGGTCGATTGAGGGTTGGGAAACCAGATTTCTCCATCTCTGATTTGCCGAACATTGACTCTATCCCGCAATGTAATGTCTTTCTTCAGAATTGAAATTTCACCCAAATTTTTTGTTAAAAAATAGATTCTCACGGAATCCTCGGAGATAATTTCCCCCACAAATTCATTTCCGTCGCGGGTTTCAATTCTGATAACAGAAGTATCCTTTTCAATGGATTGGGCAAAAACAACAGTATTCAGTGTTAAAACAAAAAACAATGGCAGGGTGAAATTTGCTGCTTTCATTATAATATATATTCGTTAACAAAACGAAAACTTCATAAGAAAGATACGCAAAATTAAGTTTCGGGGCAATAGTAAAATATCAACCAGAACCATTAACATTCCGGCAGACTACACTGATTTTTATTTTTTGGAATTTTTATTTGAAAACTTTTTTGACGGATTCCTTCCCTTATTTTTGAATCTTTTGCCCCCTTTGTTCCTGCCCGAAGCGTGATCTTTCCATTCCGGACCTTTCCCCATTCCTTCAGGAAGCGGCAGTTTTATGACTTCACGTTCAATCAGTTTTTCAATCTGTGAGAACTGCCCCATCTCCTTGTCATTTACCAGCGTTAATGCCACACCGGTAGCATCAGCGCGGGCAGTACGTCCCACGCGGTGCACATAATCTTCGGCATCGTGCGGCACATCAAAATTAATTATGAGGTTAATTTCCTTAATATCAATTCCGCGGCTTAGCACATCGGTAGCAACCAAAATACGTGTGCGCCGTGCTTTAAAGGCCTGGAGGACTTTTTCTCGCTCGGTTTGTTCTAAATCGGAAGAAATAGGTTCGGCGGCAAATTTATTTCTCTTTAGCGAAGCGGCGAGTTCGTTAACTTTAATTTTGGTAGAACAGAAAATAAGGATGCTGTTATATTCCGGGTTTTCAGAAATGAGATGGTTGATAAGATTAATTTTCTGACTATCATAACAAAGGTAAACCGCCTGCAAAACACCTTCTGCCGGTTTCGACATTGAAATGTTTATTTCATCCGGATCAACAAGGATTTTAGATGCGAGTGTTCTGATTTTTGGCGCCATAGTTGCGCTAAACATGAGCGTTTGCCGCTCTTTGGGCAGGTACGAAATAATTTTTACAATATCTTCGTAGAAACCAATATCCAGCATACGGTCGGCTTCGTCGAGAATAAGGTATTTTATAGTGTCAAATTTCACATACCCCATGTTCAGGTGGGCGATGAGCTTTCCCGGAGTTGCAATTACAATATCGGCTCCCTGTGTGAGCGCCTTTTTTTGCTGGCCCCAGTCATCGCCATCACTTCCGCCATATATAGCAATTGAATGTATTCCCATACCATAGGCGATTCCCTGCACCTGCTGGTCGATTTGCATGGCCAGTTCGCGGGTGGGTACCAAAATAAGAGTTGAAGTTTCGCCTGAAGGATGATCCAGAATCAAATCGAGAACCGGAATTATAAAAGCAGCCGTTTTGCCGGTGCCTGTTTGTGCGCAGGCGATTAAATCTTTTTGGTTTAAAATTTTGGGTATGGCCTGTTCCTGTATCGGGGTGGCTTTTTCAAACCCCATATAAGAAATGGCATCGAGTATATCGTTGTGTACTCCTAATTCAGAAAATTTCATTGTTTAAGTGCATTTTTACGTAATTCACCGGATTTAAAAACACCAGTTACTTTTCGGGTTTCAAAGTAAACGAAAATTATTGATTTAGCGATATCTAAAAATAGGTCAATATTTTTTCAATTATTTCCATCCCAGCCCTTTCACCTTTTAACTCGTGCAGCAGATTATCTTTTTCATTCGCTAAAGAAACTTCAACTTCTGAATCAATACTTTCTTTTATCATTCTGCTCATCTCTCCGGTTACAGGCGCTTTCAGGCTTCCGGCTTTTTTTTGTACAGCCCTGATTTTCATAACAACATTTTTTCTTCTTAATTCAATTTCGAGTGTTTTATCAGAAAATGTAAGTTTTTTAATTTTGGAATTGTTGTACGTGGCAAAAATGTAAAACTGCCCCTTAACGTAAAGAAAACAAATGTGACCGATGAAAAAACTACCCATCCATGGAATTTTGGCCACCGAAAAAGTAAATGAACAGTCGGGTTCGTTGAAAGTATTGCTGTGCAGCCAAATCCATGATTCGGGAAAAGATGATCCCCAGTCTTTTTCGATGTATCCTTTTCCACCTGAAAAATGGGTTTCGTAATGATTCAGATGGACAGAACCTTTAAGCTGGTGCAAAACCGACGCGATTCCGTGTTTGCACTCCATAAACGGAACAAAAGAATACCAGCCCATTATGCCGGGCGAGAATAGCGTTTTGGGGTATTTAACCATTCCTGAATATTCAATATTCCCATATGCCCGAAAAGTTTTTGTTTTAATATCTAGACTAATACCTTCGGCTGAAAACCAGTTATCGCCAATCCACAACTCCAGTTTTTCATCTGAAAAATTAAATGCATCAAGCGGAAAACGGATATATTCAGTTTGGCCGGTAATACCATCGATAAACTGAATAAAAGCGTGTTTGTCATTTGGAGTGAGCGAAATTCCCGGAATAAATGAAAACACATGCTCCCTGTTTTCAGAAACATGTTTGAAATACCAACCTTCAAAATATCTTTTCTTCCTGAAATCCCCTTGGAAAATTTCCGGTTTAAATAGCTTCATCCAGTAAATTTACCGTTTTGCCCGGATTTTCTTATAATTCTCCCAGTCAAATTTTTGAATGAATTCGAGTCCTTTTCGGGCTCCCAGCAAGAACAGTTTCTTTTTCTTTTGATCGCTCATTTTAAAATTGAGCCAGTTAAAATCTTTGTCCGCATCAATAAAGCAAATCAGTTTTTCGAAGTCGGGATTTTGAATTAAAAATTCATTGTCGGCATCGTGACGCATTGTACTAATCATAGCTCCGGAAAAACTCCCAAAGTCATCCACCTCTGCATACTCCTGTCGGTAAGAGCTCAGTTTTACACCAAATGTTGGTTTGCGGGGAATTGCGCCGGGTTTAAAATGAAAAACATTAATGGGGAAATTGGAAATCATGCCCCCGTCAACAAACTTCACTTTATCAGGAATATGCCCGTGGTAATTGGCCAGTTGTTTCCATTCATCACTTGCAGGCTCGCCGCTGCCAGGCAGGTTGCCAATTTCAAACGGAATGAAAAAGAAGGGTACCGACATGGAAGCGCGCACCATTTTTGCCGGAGAAACTTCATTCATTTTATCTCCCCAGTACAAATGCCCCATTTTGGGGAACAACACTTTTGTTTGCGTGGTAACATCGGCGGCAATAATATGCATCTGGGCCATTTTATCATTGAGAGGCTCTCCCGAAACACGGTGTTTTACCCCATCAGGAAAATGTTTTCTTCCTCTTTTTTCTTTCAGCTGGCCAATGGTTGTTATTTGGTTGGGTGATTCTTTCAACACTTCTTCAATCCATTTTTCAAAAGCTTTGCCGGGGTTCAGCCCCAGATTGACAAACAATGCATTTTTAATTTTTTGAATGTTCCAAAGCAATTTCCACCACATTTTTCTTACAGGAGTGCCGTCAATTACTTTTTGCATAATTCCTTTCAGCACCGGATCGCCGTCCACAAACTCAAAAAGGTCCTGTTTGGCAAGTACATCAAGCACCTGTTGCGATTTACTGTTTTCAATGGAGTCGATTCCCGCCAGTACCAGAGTGTTAATAGCACCTGCCGAAGTTCCGGCCAGGTTAAAAAAACGAATCCCTGCTGTTTCCAGTATGTAAGTGTACCCCACCAGTGCAATCCCTAAAACGCCGCCGCCTTCCTGCACCAAATCAACATACTGCCGGCCTTCACTGTCAATTACATCTGAAAAAACTTTGCCCTTCAGCTTTTCTGCCTCTTTCAGCATTTCCTGAAATTCAGGCTGGTCTGTAAAATCTTTATAAGTCATCATTAGGGAAAAATTTAATGGTTTTTATTTTCCAGATAAAAAGATACAAAAATTAAGACGAAATACATAACACTGAACAGAATAAATTTTAAGCGCTGAAAATTCAGGTAAATTATTTCTGCAATTGATTGCCTTCAGCTAACAACATTAACTAAAGCACCGCATTCCGGACATCTGTCATTGAATCCGGGCTCAACAATCGTAGTATAGTAATTCCTTTGAATCAGCAGTTTACCGCAACTTGGGCAAAAAGTGGAAGAACGTGTTTCATCGCTAATATTTCCGAGGTAAACATGATTCAGGTGCTTTTTGGCTAAATCATAAAAGCTTCTCAGTTTTTCCACAGAAGTTGGTGGTGCATTCAATTTATAATTTGGAAAATATCGCGAGAGATGAAGAGGTGTATCCTTACCTGCATTTTCGGCAATCCATTTAACCATAGCCTCAAATTCATCTTCAGCGTCGTTCAAACCGGTTATTACCAGGTTGGTAATTTCAATTAACTTACCGTTTTGGGCAACCATTTTAATCGTTTTCAGAACCGGATCCAGTTTCGCCTTTGCGTATTTTTGGTAAAAACTGTTATTAAATCCTTTCAAATCAATATTGAATGCATCGAGGAAAGGAAGCGCCTGCCTTAAAGGTTCTGGGTTAATGTACCCGTTGGTAACCACCACATTTTTCAAACCTTTGTTTTGCGCAAGTCGGGCAGTGTCGAGCATAAATTCATAAAAAGTGAAAGGCTCGTTGTAAGTGTAGGCAATGCCAACATTTTGCCAGGTTTTCAGCGCTTCGCTTACAATTTGTTCAGGACTGATATTATGAAACCCCTTGAAGTCAGTTGCACGACACTGCGAGATTTGGTGATTCTGACAAAAACTACAATGCATATTGCAGCCGACTTCACCAATTGAAAGTATATTTTTGCCCGGATAAAAATGATATAACGGTTTTTTCTCTATCGGATCAGTTCCCAGGGCTGCCACTTTATTGTACACGTAAGTAACCAGTCGCCCGTTTATATTTTCGCGAACTTTGCAAACGCCTGTTTGCCCCGGTTTTAATTGACAATACCACGGGCAAAGCGTACACTTTACTTCGTTATTCTCATGCTTTTCGTAAAAAAGTGCCTCGTGCATAACACAGTTCCGTTTTTTTCAAATGTACGAAAATGATAAGACTCAGTTCCAAATAATGTTTGGTATTTATGAGACAAAAATTGCGGCTTTCATGAAAATAATTTATAAGAAATAGTTCTTTTTTTCACACATTTGGTTAAATTGTAGCAGGCATTTTGATTATAATTTAGTCAATAGATGAGCGACGATAAAGTACAGCAAAAATTAACTATTCTGGCCGATGCAGCCAAGTACGATGTTTCATGTGCTTCGAGCGGCAGCAACCGGCGCAATTCTTCCAAAGGAATTGGGAGCGGTGTTTCGTGTGGTGTTTGCCATAGTTTTACCGAAGACGGCCGATGCGTCAGCCTGTTTAAAATATTAATGACCAATTACTGCATTTACGATTGCGCTTACTGCATCAATCGCCGCAGTAACGACCGGCCGCGTGCCACCTTCACGGTGGATGAAATTGTGCAGCTGACCATCGGGTTTTACCGCAGAAATTATATTGAGGGATTGTTCCTGAGTTCGGGGGTAATAAAAAGCCCCGACTACACGATGGAACGAATGGTACAGGTTGTGCGCAAACTCCGGATGGAAGAAAAATTCAACGGCTACATTCACATGAAAACCATTCCCGGCGCAGGCGAAGAGCTGGTAAGCCAGGCGGGGCTTTTTGCCGACCGGCTGAGTGTTAACATTGAAATTCCCACAGAACCTAACCTGAAAAAGCTGGCACCCGAGAAAAACTTTCCGGGAATAATGACGCCAATGAAACAAATCAGAAATTCAATTCTAATCAGCAAAGAAGAACGCAGAAAATACAGAAAAGCACCCACATTTGCCCCGGCCGGCCAAAGCACGCAGCTTATTATTGGCGCATCCCCCGAAACCGACAGACAAATCATTTTACTCTCGTCAAAATTATACCAAACTCAAAAACTGAAGCGGGTTTACTACTCTGGCTATCTGCCGGTGAACGACTACGACAAGCGGCTGCCAGCCATTGATAAGCCCCCGCTTGTTCGTGAGAATCGACTCTATCAAAGCGACTGGCTGATGCGCTTTTACCGTTTCAGGGCTGACGAAATTTTAAGTGATGACCAGCCCTTTCTTGATTTGGAAGTAGATCCAAAGCTGGGGTATGCGCTGCGCAACCTGCACCTCTACCCCATTGACGTTAACACAGCCGATTATGAAATGATCCTGCGCATTCCTGGAGTGGGTGTGCAATCGGCACAACGAATTATTCAGGCCCGCCGTCACCGCAAACTCACTTTTTACCACCTCAAAAAAATTGGAGTGGTTTTAAAACGGGCCAAATACTTTATCAAAACCAACGAATTACCAGCTGCTCTGAGATCCGATTTGCCACCAGAAAACCTGAAAAGAATGTTGCTGGCCGGGAGTACTTCAAAGCGCAAAAAAGCGCAGGATACACAGCTTAGTTTGTTTGCGAATTACCAGCCCGCTTTGGCTAATGTGCAGTGGCATCACTAAAATTTGTATTTCAATGTTGGCTGACCTGTTTAATTAAACAGGCTAAAAACTACCTGGGTAATTTGGCGTTAAAATTTCTAACTGATTTTAAAATAAGGCGGAACACTATCAATTCCCATATAATAACGCATCAGCAACAGGTATTTTTCGAGCAGTGAAGTGAGCAGAAAATTTTCGCGAACATGTTCCACTGCCTGTTGCCCGATTACATCGCTTTGTTCGGGATGCAACAGCAGGTATTTCATTTGCTTTTTAATGCTTTCAATATCGAAAGGGTCAACTAAAAATCCGGTTTTGTGGTCAACAACCTGCTGGGGAATTCCTCCCACTTTGCTGCCAATTACCGGAGTTCCCTGCCACAATGCTTCAGTCACTACCAGGCCAAATCCTTCTTTAGTTGAAATATGCACAAACTGGTTGGCCACACGCATTAAAGCACCAATATTTTCATCGTTGTTCTCAATATTCATGAGCAAAAACACATCGGTATCATTTTCGCGCTCTTCTTCCATTTGCCCGTACATGGCCAGTCCGTCAGGGTCATCAGATGCTGTATTGCCAACCATCACCAGAATGGGTTTTTTACGGCTTATCGCTTTGTCATTTTTAATTTCTTTAAACGCTTTAATAATGGTAGCCTGGTTTTTATGAATATCGTAACGGGAAACTGCAAGAACAATTGGCCGGTCTCCATCAATATTGTGTTTTTCAAAAAGTGGCTGTAAAATCCTGATCGCTTCTTCTTTTGAAAGTTGCCGGTTTTTAGGGCTGAGTGGATCGATAGAAGGCGCAATACGGAAAACCGGTTTATTAATTCCCTTCTTCACAAAATTCTCGTCGGTAAAAATTGCCCCGTCGTAATGATTGATAAAGGGAAGGAAAAAGTTCCAAATAAGTTTATTGGCTGAAGTAGTATCGATATGGCAGCGCCACAGTTTGGGCCCCTCGTAGTTTCCAAAAACTGATGTGGCACAAGGTTGCGGATCGTGAACGATGGTAAAATCTGCCTCAACCGAATAATTTTCAAAATTCTTCAGGGAGTTATCGATGTAAACACCGTGCAATTCTTCAGCACTGAAAGGCTGCTCCACTCCCTGTATCAGGTCATGAAACTTTTTAGTAACGTAGAAAAAATCTTTGGAATGTGCCTCCATGCAATGCCACTGTGCATTTATTCCCAAACCTTTTGCCAGTGGAATAAGACTTTTAAGCATTTCGGCAACTCCACCTCCTTCGTAGGTAGAATTAACATGTGCCCACACTTTATTTTCAAGCGGAATTGCAAGCTGCCTTAATTTTTCGAGCTTTTCTGTACCAATGGATTCTTTATAATAAGCCAAATCCATTGCATCGTAAGGTGGTAATTTCCGCTCTAAATATTGTTCAGACTGGTCATGAAACATAGTATAAAAAATTTATGGTTCGTAAAAATAATTCTCGAAAATAGACATTTATAAAACATATACAACACTTCCCCATAATTTATAAAGTATCTGAATTACAGCATGTTTAAATATCGTAAAAAAAATTTGAACAAACATGAAAAAAAATAAATCCACAAAAAATTCAATTAATTTTTTAAAATTGCAACATGTTGATTTATGTTTACGATAGTACTTTTGAAGGCCTTCTCACCTGTGTTTTTGAAGGATACAGCCGCAAACAATTTCCCGATGCTGTTCACCCTGAGGGAAAACAACCTGAAGACTTGTTTGCTGAACGTAAACAGATAAAGTCAGACCTGGAAAAAGCCAGCCGTGTTTGGAAAGGAATTCAAAATAAACTGTCTGCAAAAAACAAACAACTGCCCTACCACGCATTTCTTTCGGAAGAAAAAGGGATAGAAATCAAAATTTTTCGATTTGTCCGTCGGCTATTGAGTGAGAAAGTAAATATTGAAACTGATTATGGCGACCCGGATGTGATGGACATTTTACAAACAGCCCGCAAGGTAAAAAAAGAGGCCATGCGAATGATGCAGTTCGTGCGGTTTCAGCAGACAAAAGACGGGCTTTACTTTTGTGGCATCGAGCCGCAATACGATGTGTTACCGCTGGTACTGAACCATTTTCAAAACCGCTTTGCCGACCAGCACTGGCTGCTTTACGATCTCAGTCGGAATTACGGTGCTTTCTGGAACAAAAGAAAAGTGGAGGAAGTGGTGCTCACCAGCCGGGAAATTGACAGGAATACCGGGCAGGTGAGTGAAAATGTGCTGAATGAAAGCGATGCATTTTATCAGACACTTTGGAAATCGTATTTCGAAAACATTAATATTAAAGAAAGAAAAAACCTCCGGTTGCAGCGTCAGCAAATGCCCCGGAGGTTCTGGAAATATCTTACTGAGAAACAATAAAAGAAAAAACAGTCAGAGTCACCGAAAAAAAATACTATTGCTTTACTACAATGAATGCTTCCGGATTATCTTTCATCAACCGAATAAAATACATACCCGGTTTTAATTCATTTAACTGCAGTTTTGAAACCGAGTCGTTCAGGATAAAGTTTTTAAGCGCCTGCCCAGTGTTGGAGTAAATGGTTCCGGCAACGGGTTCAGAAAAATCGTCAATGCGAATGTTCAACTCCGTTTGAAACGGATTGGGATAAACCAGAATTTTATCCTCTTTCTTCAGTTCTTCTGCTACCGTAATTACCTCTTCCGGCTGACCAAATCCCTGGGTAAAAAAATGCAATGAACCTTCGAGGGTTTCTATCACAGCCTCACCCACTGTCCAGCTTAACGAGCCGGCACTTTTTTCAAAATATTCACCGGCAGAACCGCAAACATTCAACCACACTCCTGCCGGGTCGTAAGGTTCTTCATTCCCACCTCCATTGCCACCATTTCCTCCGTTACCATTCCCGTTACCATTAATTCCGCCACTTGCAAACTCGGTTTTTGCCGTATAGGATATGGTTCCTCCAACCTCTTCATCAAATATAAAAACAGACAACACCGAAATTTTAATTCCCGGCACATACCACTGATATTCTGTTGTTTTTAAATTCTGGCCGCCAGGAGTTCCATCAACATAAAACATACTCGATGTAATGTCCGATTTTACCATCAACGCATTTTCAAATACTCCTGCCGGGGTTTTTACCGTTCCATAGCCAACAGCTTTGGTTTTTTTTACGGCAAAATCCTTGTATTCATAAGGGCTGGTTTTATTTGTTGCAGCCCATATCTCAGATGAACTATCAAATTCATCTCCATACGTAAAAGGCACAAGTAAAACGGTATCCGGATTTACATATTTGCTGTAAGTAACAGCAGATGCATTGGTAAGGGCAATGGCCATATTTACAACCCGATGGTTTTCAACTATTCCAAAATCATATACTTTGATTCCCCCGGATTCCTCGGGATCATAAGTCGTAACAGCAAAATTACTGGCCAAAACAGCCGCCGAATCAGCAAATGGCGTTTCAGAAGGAACAACACAAATGCCGGGATCTCCCTCGATGAGCATCCCCGAAACATTGGAATAATCCCAGGTAAGGTTTGGACCCTCCGCAGGAATGATATCCTCTTCTGTATTAATAATATTCCGCCAGTATTTGTCGCCTGTTTCAAGGTTCAGCATATTTGTAATGGTTGGCTGGGCTAAAAGATTAACCGGGCCAATCAAAACAATTAAATTAAAAATCAAAAGTCGTTTCATAATTTTAAATTTAGTCTTTTACACACCTAACCGAAAGACCATTGGTTTTGATGGTTGCAGAATTGGTTGTAACAACTCCTGAATCATAAAATTTAAACCACATGGCCTGTTCATCGTTGCTGCTCAATTCGGTTGTTGACCAGAAATAGGTTTGCTCCTTTAAATAATCGTAGACATTATCACCACCTAAAATGTACATCTTTCCGGCCCCTTTTGCAGAAAATCCGGTTTCGTTGGTTCCATTATCGGTTTCCCAGAATGTGGTACCGGAAATTTTTAGCTTTTGGCCAATCAGTCCACCACCAACTTCGTAATGTGCACTGACATAATTTTTCAGGGTTTCCCATTCAGAAATACTCGGCAGGTGATATCCTGTGGGACAAACGCCTTGTATTCCGCTTGGCGAGTTGTTGTTGGGAGAAGCTCCGTGCATGGCTGCATCCCAGGTATAAAGTTTTCCGTAAGCTTCACTGTTCGAAGCATTGTTGTCGTAATCAAAAACACCGCTAATGGCGCTTCCATCGGAATAGTGGGTCGATTTCAGGTTCTCGGCCAGCCACGTTTGGGTACCAATGGTAACTGTTCCATATACATTCCCATCGTAATCGGTTACGGTATTGCCGGTATTTCCGCCACCTCCGGAAGGCAGGTAAATGGCCTGGTTTCCAATATAAAGCGTGTCGTTTGAATAATTTACATAAATGGAACCGGCATAGAGTGCATACGGAACCGAAACCATTTCAGCGGTTCCCATTTCGGTAAAACTGTCGCCCCCGCTTAAATCGAGAAAGGTTTTCAGGAACATTTTTCCAGCGCCCCAGTTTATCGTTTCAATGTTTCCGGAAAGTACGGTTCCTTTTCCTATGTGCAGGTTCACAATTCCAAATTGGTTGGTTGTTTTTACATGTTTCTCGGAATAAACTTCCTGTCCCGAAGTTGAATTCAAATGAATGGAAAACTTCAGGCTTACAGCCTGATCTTTGACCAACTGACCCGAACTGTTGCGAACAACAGTCTGGTAATTAATACTCTGTGGCACCTGTGCCATCAACTGGCTGATGATAAAAGCCAATCCAAAACTAACAAGGAAAATCTTTTTCATTTTGCTACAATTTTAAGGTTATTGATTATTGTTATTTGTTTGTTGCCGCCCGTTTTTCAGTTTTTTCAGAATTTTCATTAAAGCCCTGTTCTGGGTATCGAGATTTTCGAAAATATTTTCATCCTCTTGCACCTTTTTTATTTTTTTTCTTTTCCTGCTCATCACTCTTTTTTCGATAAACAAGTTTAAGGCAAGTTGATGGAACCGGCGCAATAAATTGGTTTACAAAGGGTTTAAAGGGAGGTTACAAAAAGTTGCAAATAAATTAAAGTCTCAGCAAAAAAGCTACAAGGTTGTCGTTATCACCGATATTGAGTTTTTGACGAAGCCTGTGCCGGGCAGTTTTAATGGAGCTTTCCGTTTTAAAGGAGATGGCAGCTATTTCTTTAGTTGAAAGATTCAGTTTCAGCAAAGCCGCTATTTTAATTTCGGTAGCCGAAAGGTTGGGGCATATTTCGAATAGTTTTTCATAGAAACGGTTGTGCACATTACTGAAAGCCAGGTCGAATTCTTCCCAGATATTGTGGTGCGTGGCATTTTTAATCTCGTTTAAAATACCCTTAATTTGTCGTTTTTCTGTTTGGGAACCTGACTGGAATTCATTCATTTTAGCACCTACATTTTTCAATGTTTCATTTAGCTGAATTAATGCCAGCGCCCGGCTTGCCAACTCCTTGTTTTTTAACTCGAGGTCGTTTTCAAGCATCTTTTTGTCTTTTTCAAACACTTTGTTTTCCAAATCAATAAGATGGTTTTTCTTTTCAAGAATTTCCTGCTTTTGCCGCAGGTTTTTGTTTTTCAATCTTAAAAACAGTAATAACCCCATAGTTGAAAGAAGAATAATTCCGGCAAATGCAATGAGAATATAAACCTGAAGTGTTCTGGCCCGGTTTCGCT
Organism: Bacteroidota bacterium; assembly: GCA_051747885.1. Taxonomy (GTDB): domain Bacteria; phylum Bacteroidota; class Bacteroidia; order Bacteroidales; family Prolixibacteraceae; genus Tangfeifania. Next base: position 30,029 of record JBNJGR010000001.1, read on the forward strand.
GATTGAGTAGCTGAATGTCCTTTTCATTGGCCTTTAGCTGCGCTTGATACTCAATTTCAGCAATTCTTTTAGCATTGTTTTTCAGTTCCAAATCAGTTTTTGTACTGTGGTAGTTTTCATAAAAACCGAGTGCTTTAAAATAATCACCATTGTTTTTATGCGCCTGAGAAAGCTGCAAATACGCCTCAATTTGCAGTGCCTGGCTGTTAATTTGGGTTGAAATATTCAACGTTATTTCACCAAATTCGATGGCATGGCTGTATTCACCTGTTTTATTATAAATATCGCTTTTCAACTCATAAGCCATGGCCTGCCCGTATTTTTCATCCAGCTTATAAAAAATATCCAGCGATTCATCCAGGTTGGTAACGGCATAGGTAAATTCCCCAACCTTTGATTGTACCTTGGCAATATTATAGAGTGAAATTGCAATTCTTCTCAGGTCGCCTAACTCAAGATACAAATCATACGCATTCGAGAATAATTCCATTGCCTCGTCCAGACTGTCTTGTGCAATCTTCAAGTTTCCTTTGTTTATCAGAATCATACCAAGGGCTTTTTTATCCGAAGTTTTTTGATTGATGTCAAACGCCCTATTTAAATACAGTTCTGCCAATTCGTTGTTGCCCTGGTCCAGATAGGTTTTTCCAATGGCGTTGTAGCAAACTGACATCCCGGAAAAATCGGAAAGTTCCTCGCAAACCGAAATAGATTTCAGGTTCATTTCAATGGCTAATTCCTGATATCCGAGGTAAGTATTTACCAGCGCCTTTAGTGAATAATATCTGCCCAAATCAGGTGAGGCAATATCCGGTGAAAGGATTCTTCCAAGAGAATCGAGATATGAGAGGGCATCTTTGTACCGATCATCGTAATATGCAATTTGTGCTTTTATCAAAAGATATTTTTGCTCACCTTGCGCGTAATTAATTTGATTTAAAAGTTCTTTCCCTTTTTCAGCATACAAAAGGGCTATTTGGTTATTGATGCTAATATTCGACGAGGATAAGGCAAAAAGGGAGTCGATGACCTGTATGTTTATCTTTCCTGTTTCCGGAATGCCACATTTTCCTGCCTTGGTAAAAAAAATTAAAGCAAGAAAAAATAAGGTAATGGGAATGCCCTTGCAAAATGGTTTAAAAATCGACATCAGGTTGTTGAATTTTTTACAAGTTACTACAACCATGCTAATTTTCAAATTAAACTTGAGCAAAATATCAGCAACATTGAAAAACGAAAAAACCTCCTGTTGCAGCGCCAACACATGCCTCGGAGGTTCTGGAAATATCTTACAGAGAAACAGTAATACGGTTCTGCCAAATATTCACCAGGTGAGCTCAAAGTCACCAGGTGACTAATGTTAACTATTCTTCTTCCTTCGTTTGCGGCAGAATCAGGTTCAGCAAAATTCCAACCAGTGCCGCCAATCCTATCCCGGCCAGCGAAAATGTTCCGTATTGAATAATGGCACCACCAATTCCAACTGTTAAAACAACTGAAACAATAACCTGGTTGCGGGTTTCAGCCATGTTGGTTTTCGATTCTACCAGCGATTTAATCCCAATGGAAGCAATCATGCCAAACAATAACAACATAATTCCACCCAGAACAGCTTCCGGTATGGTTTTTAAAAAACCACTGATTTTACCCACAAAAGCAAATAAAATGGCAGTTACGGCTGCTATGCGCAGTACAAACGGATTGGTAATTTTTGTGAGGGTGATGGCGCCGGTAACTTCCGAATAGGTGGTATTTGGCACGCCTCCGAAAAATCCGGCAATAGCAGTAGCAATCCCGTCGCCGAGCAATGTACGGTTCAAGCCGGGTTTTTCAATAAAATTTTTATTGCACACTCCGCCAATGGCATACATATCACCCACATGTTCAATAATGGGTGCAATGGCTACCGGAATCATATATAAAATGGCCTGCCAGTGAAACTGAGGTGTTGTAAATTCCGGAAGGGTTAACCACGCAGCTTCACTGATGGGGGCGTAATCTACTTTTCCCAACACAGCGGCCACCACGTAACCAACCACTATTGCAATAAAAACCGGAATTAGTTTGGCCAGTCCTTTCCCAAAAATAACCACTATAACCGCAGTAAATAATGCAATAACGGCCAGCAGCCAGTCGGTTTTGGCCATATCCACTGCAGCTGATGCCAGCGACAAACCAATAATCATAATAACCGGGCCAACAACTACTGATGGAAACAAACGCTCAACAAACTTAATTCCACGGACTTTCACCAAAACTGAAACCAAACCGTAAACCACGCCCACTGCAATTATCCCCGAAAGAGTTCCGGCCCAGCCATACAATTTTGTGGCCTCGATTAATGGCGCAATGAAAGCGAAACTACTGCCCAAAAATACGGGCACTCTCCCGCGGGTAATCAAATGAAAAATCAACGTACCAATGCCGGCTGTAAAAAGCGCTACCGAAGGGTCGATGCCCACCAGCAAAGGCACAAGAACAGTGGCTCCAAAAGCCACAAATAAAAACTGAATTCCTAAAACTGAATTTTTCAGCGTGAGCTGTTCACGGAAGGATTTTTTATCCATTTCTGATAGTTTTTTTAAAATTTGTGCAAGAATACACTTTTCTTCTATTTTTTTCAAAAAAAGATATCAGGATAAAATTCACAATACCTGTAATTATTACTGCTGAACAGAAAGTTACTGCCAAAAACATTGAAAAATTTCACAAAAAAAATCCGCCTCAAAAAATTGAAACGGATTTTTTCAGAAATGTATTCTTGTTCTACTCCAACAATTCAGCGGCTATTTCATTTATGGGTTTAATGTTTACCGATTTAACAAAAAGTTCGGCACCTTCGGATTGCAACTGTATTTTACCACTCGTTAGCGGCTTAACAGATCCGTCATCCTCTACAGTTCCCGTGTTGGTATTCCTCATAACGATTTCTCCGTTCACCATGTGTATTGCTGTGTTGCCTACTGTATATAAGTCAACGGTATTCCATTCACCCAGCGGCTTTTCTGCATCTATCTTTTTTTGAACGAGCTGCCCGTTGTGTTCTGTGCTGAATTTTTTTACATCACCGTTGGCGGCATACCTGAAAGCATCATCCACTTCCTCAACTGTAGCTTCGCAATAAGTATTATTCATCAGATATGTATCGCCCAGCCGGTCGTGCATCAGCTGGCATTCGATGTTGGTCATCCAGGTATCGAAGGCAGCACCAAAATCTCCAAAACTATGGTAAAGTAATCCGCTGTTTCGGGTGGCATGTACTTCGTCGCCCCATTTAAAAACGAGCTGCAGGTGGTAGTTTGCAAAGGTGTCGCGGGTAGCCAGTGAACCGTTAATTTCGCCGGAAATCCGGATCAGCTTTTCACCGTTTTCTTCAACTACCGAGAACACTTTTTCAACAGTAGCGGCCTGCGCCAGGCTGTCCTGCCCGTTGAGCGCAGATCCAAGGTACTTGTCCCAGTTATCAAGGTTTTCGCCGTTAAATAGAGGCTGCCAGGGCTCTTCGGTCTGACATGATGAGAACCAAACCAATGATGCAGTTAGAAAGTAGAATAAGTAGTTTTTCATAAAAATAGTTGGTAAATGGTTTAAAAAATAAATATAAAAAAACTGTCCTACCTTATGAGGACAGTTTTAAAAATATGATTAATTTCCAATTAAACAGCTTCTTTTTCGGCTAGTTGCTTAGCCCGCTCAAGAATTTTTGTGTCATCGAGAAGAACGATTCCTCCGTTTGGGCCGGGTTCCATATGTATTCCAACGGCTTTACCACTGGTATAGTTTGCTCCTCCAAAATAATTCCTGACGGTTTCTTCGGTAAGGTCAAATTCCTGAGCCATTTTTTTGATAGAACCGTCAGGTAAGCTGTCTTTGATTTTACGCAGCTCGTTAAATGTGATTTTACGCTCCATAATGCTAAAATTTTATTTTGTTGTTTACTACTATTATTAAAATTACGTCTGAACCTGTAAAATTAAAATTAATAATTAAATAATACATAGTTCAGCGTTAAGTTATTTAGCGTTTTTCAACCTCTTCATTTTTACGTTTTCATACAGCAAAAAGTTTGCATTTGCAAAATCCTGAAATTGAGCAAAAAGAAACTATATGACTATGGTTCAAGAAGAAAACAATGGAATGTTAATTAACTTTTTTTAAGAGTTGAAACTCATTTCGTTTCCAAACAATCGTAAATAGCCTGGTGCATTGCAGGGCGGATGTTCAGGTTGAAAAGTTCCGAGTTATTCCGGGTTGGATGCACCCTGTTGGACATGAAAAGGAAGAGCAGTCCGTTATCGGGATCGGCCCAGGCAAATGTGCCTGTATAGCCACTGTGCCCAAAACTGTTTTTACTGGCATCAACTGCCGGGTATGCATTTTTCAGCCTTTTTTTATGGTTGTCAATGTATGGTTTATCAAATCCCAATCCACGTCGGTTATCATTTTCGGGATACTGAATCCGGGTAAACTCATTAACGGTTTCTTCAGAAATAAAACGCTTGCCCCCGTAATATCCTTTTTGCAAATACATTTGAAAAACTTTAGCCAAATCGGTGGTGGTACCAAACAGACCTGCATTCCCTGAAACGCCACCCATCATGGCTGCACCTTCGTCGTGCACAAAACCGCGTAATTTTTCATTCCTGAAAAAGTCGTCATTCTCGGTGGGGACAATGCGCTTTAAAGGAAATTGCATGTAAGGATTGTAAGTAACCGTGTAGGCTCCCAGTTGGTCAAAAAAATTTGTTTTCAGGTACGTTTCGTAAGGTTCTCCGGTAAGGTTTGAAATCATGTCCGGAAAAAGGTAAAAACTCAAACCGGAATAAACATACCTTTTCCGGGGCAATAATTTTGAGTTTCTGATAGTGTCGAACATCGCTTTTCTGAAATTCGAATTCATATACAATTGTTCTGAAACCCGCACATTAAATTCTTCAGTTGGGTGTGATTTAAAAACTTCGTCGCTCAGGTTTCCATCTTCGTCGAGGGTCATTTGCCAATAAGCAATCCAGGATGCCAACCGTGCCTGGTGTGCTAAAATTTCGCGAAAGGAAAGTCCTTCCTTATCAGTCCCGTTAAAATCGGGCCAGTGGCGGCTTAAAGGTTCATCCAAGCTAATTTTCCCTTCGTCAGTTAGTTTCATTATGGGAGGCAGCGGCCCGGTAACTTTAGTTATGGAAGCCCAGTCATAAATATTCGAAGGCTCAACTTTCTGTTCTTTTTTGTAAGTATGAAACCCATAAGATTTATGAAAAACTACATTCCCGTCTTTGGCAATTAACACCTGGCATCCCGGATAAGCTTTGGAATCGATACCCAGCTGTGCTATTGAGTCAATTTTTCGATGAAGAAGAGCTGAATTAATTCCCATTTCTTCAGGAATAGAGTAAGCCAGCGATTTATTCTTTTTCAACGAAATGCCGTCATTCAGTTTAAACCTTTTATCAACGGTAACTGGTAACCGGCCGTTGGCATCAAAGGCGCCAAAAACAAGCTGCGCGGCCAGTTGCTGTGTTAAAGAGTTGTTCTGATAAGCTAAAATTAAGCCGCCCGACTGATGAATATTTTCAAAATGTTTCAAAGCGTAGGCATTGCCGAAGAAAACCGTAATTGCTTTATTTTCCCTGACCAGTTCGGCAACCGCATTTCGCTGAACCTGGGTGGTGCCATAAGCTCCGGAAGGGAAAATATTTATTCCCTGGATCCCGGCAATAATCAGATCGTAATTCCCCAGTTGGTCGCGAAGGCTTACCAGTTCTCTTTCTGAATCAGTCTTACTGAGTGTAAAATGATCTGCCTTCACGTAATTATCCACCATTTTCTGAAAGGTTGATTTTTTTGTGGCGCCTATCATTACTGTGGCAATTTTCTGATTTCCAAAATCCTGTACCGGCAATCTGTCGTTATTTACCAGTAGGGTTAAGGCTCCCTTTATTAACTTGCGGTTGGTAACCTCATAATAAGGTGAGTTCAGTCTTGAAGTAAGCCCCTCCGTATTTACCGGACTATAAAGGTGCAACCCTGCCCAGCGCTTTAGGGCCAAAACACGGCGGCATTTCCGGTTTATTTCATCCAGCGAAATTTCGCCACTTGCAACTGCCTGTTTAACAGACCGAACAGCTTTCTCAATATCGGGAACAAACTCAACCATGTCGTTACCAGCCTTCAGTGCTTCCAGCTCAGCATTTCCCTTTCCGGTTTGAACCCCTTTCATATTTATGGCATCGGTGACCACGAGGCCTGAATAGCCAATTTCTTCACGCAAATACCCGTTAACTATTTTTTCTGAAAGCGACGAAGGTGTTCCTGAATCGTCAAGGGCAGGTACATCAAGATGGGCTGTCATTATTCCTGAAATTCCCTGTCCGGAAAGATATCTGAAAGGGAAACTTTCAATTTCATCGATACGTTCTTTCGGGTAGTCAATCACTGGCAACTCTTTGTGCGAATCGGTGTGTGTATCGCCGTGCCCCGGAAAATGTTTGGCCACCGGCACCACACCAACTTCCTGCATTCCGCCGGCAACATACCAGGCTTTTTGCGATACATCAATTTTATCTTCACCAAACGACCGAAAATTAATAACCGGATTTTGCGGATTGGTGCTGACATCGGCAACAGGTGCAAAATTCATGTGAATACCCATTTCTTTCATCTGGTACCCAAAATCGCGTCCCATCTGCTTAATATAAGTTGAATCCTGAATCGCTCCCAGTGCCTGAGCATACGGATATTTCACCGTACTGTCGATACGCATGGAAAGCCCCCACTCCCCATCAATTGCCACCAGCATAGGAACTTTTGCTCTTTCCTGAAAACTATTTATCCAGCGTGCTGTTTTTACCGGATTTCCCTGCATGACTAAAATCCCTCCGGGCTGGTGTTTGTTTATCAGCTGTTCCATTTGTTCCCTTGCCGATTCATCCTGCCGGGGATAAACCGTAACCATCATCAGCTGGGCAATTTTTTCATCCAATGTCATCGTCTCCAGCTTTTCGTTTACCCAGTAGTCTTTTACAAGCTGCAGAAATGGAGGATCAGCAGCTTTAACTAAGTGAATACCTGTAAAAAATGCAATGAAAAGGAGTATTATTCTGGTTCTCATTCTATCTCTTCTGTATATTACAACGTTGTTAAAAACACACTTCTATTAAAAATAAAACACTGTTAATCAAACCATTAAAACTTAACCAACAAACTTAATTTTTAGATGAAGCAAACATCAAAAATATCCTAAATTTAAATAATAACCAATTCATTCACCTGCTTTTTAAAAATCTCATTTTACTTCCTACTTTTGTACCCATGAAACGGGTAGTAATTGGACTTTCAGGAGGTGTTGATTCAAGTGTTGCTGCATATTTGCTCAAGCAGCAACGCTATGATTTAACTGCACTGTTTATGGTGAACTGGCACGAACGTGTGGGCGCTGTTACAAGTGCCTGCACATGGGAAGAAGATGCCCTGATTGCTAAAATGGTTGCCAAAAAACTGGAGATCCCGTTTCACATTGTGGATTTAAGCAAAGACTACAAAAAACGGGTGGTGGATTACATGTTTGCAGAATACCAGGCAGGCCGCACTCCCAACCCCGACGTACTTTGCAACCGCGAAATTAAATTCGATACATTTCTGAAAGAAGCCCTGAAATTTGATGCCGATTATGTGGCTACCGGACATTATTGCCAAAAAGGAGAAACAGAAATTAACGGGGAAAAAATTTATAAACTGATTGCAGGAAAGGACACCAACAAAGATCAGAGTTATTTTCTCTGTCAGCTCAACCAGGAGCAATTGTCAAAATCGTTGTTCCCAATCGGGCATCTTACCAAACCCGAAGTAAGGGAAATTGCCCGGGAGCAAAACCTCCCCACTGCCGGCCGAAAAGATTCGCAGGGTATTTGTTTTGTTGGAAAAGTGGATTTGCCCACTTTTTTACAACAGCAGTTGAAACCCAAAGCCGGCAATGTAATTGAAATTCCGGCAAAATTCACAGAGAAAAAAAAGCAGGTTGAAATTTCGGAAGAAAACTACCGCAAAATTTGTTTCCCTTTTCCATACAAACCCTGGAATGGCAAAGTGATTGGCGAACACCAGGGAGCTCATTTTTATACCATCGGCCAGCGAAAAGGGCTGAATATTGGCGGCCATCAGGAACCACTTTTTGTACTTGGCACCGATGTGCAACGGAACATTGTTTACGTGGGGGAAGGAAAAGAACACCCAGGACTGTTCCGGCCGGGACTTTTTGTTGAAGCGGATGATATCCACTGGATTCGACCGGATTTAAAAATAAAGCCCGGCGATAAAAAAAATTTCGATATTCGCATTCGTTACCGGCAGCCGCTCGAAAAAGGTACCATTCACATGAAAGAGGAAGGCGCCTACATTCTTTTTGAAAAAGAACAGCGAGGCATTACTTCAGGGCAGTTTGCAGCCTGGTACCTTAACGATGAATTAATTGGTTCAGGAGTAATAAAATGAAAGTATTCGGAATGAACGAAAACTGTTTGGAAAGAAAACTTCCTTCTTCCGTCTTCCATCTTCCCACTTTGTATTAAATTCGCAAAAAATTAATTGCATCATGATAAAATCGATGACCGGGTTTGGCAGGGCCGAATTCGAAGTAAATAATAAAAAGATAACGCTGGAAATCAAATCACTGAACAGCAAACAGATTGACATAAACACACGTATTCCTTCGCTTTACCGCGAAAAGGAGATTGAAATCCGGAAAGAATTGTCGGAAAAACTGGTACGCGGAAAAATCGATCTTACCATTTACCTTGAAAATCATGGCGAAGAATCGAACTCGAAAATTAACGAGCCCATTCTGAAAAGCTATTTCGGACATCTCAAAAAAATTAACGACGACCTAAAATTATTAACCGACAACTCCACATTGCTCGCAGCTCTCAGGCTGCCCGATGTGGTTAAAACCGAATACGAAACACTCGATGAAAAAGAGTGGCAGGTTATTCTTGAAAATATTCGTGAAGTCATACAGCAAATAAATGAATTCCGCCTCCAGGAAGGCAAAGCTTTGGAAACCGATATTTCAGAAAACGTAAAATCCATTAGCGAATCATTGCAAAAAATAACTCCGTTTGAATCGCAACGCATTGAAACAATCAAAAACAGGTTAAACGAAAGCCTCGGTAAATCGAACATGAACGAAAATGTGGATAAAAACCGGTTTGAACAGGAGCTGATTTATTACCTGGATAAGATGGACATGAACGAAGAAAAAGTGCGGTTGGAAAACCATTGCAGCTATTTTCTCGAAACCCTGAACCAGGATTCGCAATCATCGAACGGTAAAAAGCTGGCTTTTATCTCGCAGGAAATGGGCCGCGAAATCAATACCATTGGCTCCAAAGCATACGAAAGCAACATCCAGCGGGTGGTGGTGGAAATGAAAGATCATTTGGAGCGGATTAAGGAACAATTGTTGAATGTGCTTTAATATGAAAGGCAAACTCATCATATTTTCAGCACCATCGGGTGCCGGCAAAACAACCATAGTGAAACATTTGCTGCAACAGAACCTCGAACTTGAATTTTCAGTTTCGGCAACCAGCCGACAGCCCCGACCGGGCGAAATTCATGGAAAAGACTACTATTTTATCCCGGAAAATGAATTCAGAAAGAAAATAGATAATAATGAATTTCTGGAATGGGAAGAAGTGTACACCGGCATTTTTTACGGAACCCTGAAAAGTGAAGTGGAACGCATCCGGAATGCCGGCAAAAGCGTCATTTTTGATGTGGACGTGGTGGGCGGTTCAAACATCAAAAAATTCTACGGCAATGAAGCGCTCGCTGTTTTTGTAAAACCACCGTCGGTTGAAGAACTGAAAAACCGGTTGGTAAACCGCTCCACCGAATCTGAAGAAAAAATCAAAATGCGCGTTGCCAAAGCAGAAAAGGAACTGGAATTCGTCAACCTGTTCGATGTGATTATTGTGAATGATGACTTACCTAAAGCATTTAAAGAAGCTGAAAAAGTGGTTGGCGGTTTTCTTTCAGAGAATGAATGAGAAGAATGTTAATTAAAAACTGTTCGTTGGTAGCGAAAACTTTTAAGCATATTTGTTCGTTGGAAACGAAAGATTTTTATTTATGAAACAACCACTATCCAAATCCTTCCCCATAAAAAAAACCGGTTTGTATTTCGGGTCATTCAACCCGGTGCATATTGGCCACCTCGCCATCGCCAACTACATGGTGGAGTTTACCGGTTTGGATGAATTCTGGTTTGTGGTTACCCCCCAAAATCCGCACAAAACAAAAAAAAATCTTTTAAACGACTTCGACCGGCTTGACCTGGTAAAACTGGCTGTTGAAGATGACGACCGGCTGCAGGTTTCCGACATCGAATTTTTTCTGCCAAAACCAAGCTACACAGTGGACACGCTGGCCTACCTGAAAGACCGTAATCCAAACCGGGATTTAAAAATTCTGATGGGGTCAGATAACCTCGAAAACTTTCATAAATGGAAAAACTACGAAACCATTGTGGAAAATTATGGTGTGGTTATTTACCCGCGACCGGGATTTGACAAATCAAAAGCAATGCAACATAAAAATATTGTGATTGCCGATAACGCCCCACAGATGGAAATTTCTTCATCATTCATCCGTAAAGCCATAAAAAAAGGAAAGGATGTGCGCCATTTTTTACCGCCAAAAGTTTGGGAGTATATTGTGAAAAAGGGATTTTACCATTGAGATTTAATACGTAGTTGTCATATCCTCATCCACACAAACCGTGAAATGGGCTTTGCCTGAATTTTCTTCATTCAGCTCCGAAATATCTTCCTGCGACACAGTGGTGATAGTTACAATATTCAAATCCGGGTTTTGCTGCTTCAGGTACCAGAAAATGCTTTCAAAATTATCGGAATGGTAAGCGCCGTGGTAATGAATCAGCAACTTTCCCGGCGACCAGTTTTCCAGAATAAAGTGAGCCATGGTGGCATCTTTAATGGCCTGGGCTTTGGGAAAATTCTCATTCATATGGCTGCCCATTCCTTCCATGTTCATCATGCTCTTGTAAGCAGGCAATTCAGGGTCGTAAAGAACCGGAAGCGGAGGAAGAAAAGCCTTTGCTTCGTCAGAAAGTTTTTCCAGACCTTCAAATCCTTCGGAGTTGACCAGCGAAGCATACCTGCGCGGAATATTGGTGGCCACAAACCGGAGTTCATTTTCACGCGCAAATTCCACCAGTGGTTTGTAATCGGTTTTGTAATTGTTCCACAACCGCGCTTTGGCCTCAAACCGGGTTTGCGAAATGAGCCCGCTAAAATATTCGTCGAGAACAAGCTGATTGTCACTTTCAAACATTTCGGCCCCCAAAACCAGATTTGAATCTTTCAGTTCGTGTAAATCTTTTGTGAGTTCCAGCTGCAGCCAGTGCGAAACCGGATTGTTGTGCAGTTCGCCAAACAAAACGATGTCGGCATCCTCCAGCTGCTTTACCATTTTTTCATACTTTACCGTTTTCCCCTTTTCATTAAAAAGCAGGTAGGCCGGTTTTTTGGTTTTAAATGATGTGGTTAAAACAAATAAAATGGCGAGCAGAATATAAAATTTCTTCATAATTGTTGTTTATTGCTGCGTTGTAAAACAAAAACAAAATCAATCAGTTTAAACGAAAAGTAAATTTAGCTAAAAATAGCAAAAAACAACAGATGGTAGAATCAGGAATATTTTACAGCACGGTTATCGACCCGGTACTTACCGGAATGCGAAAACGGATTGCCAGCCAGATATACCCCGGAGAAAAGGTTTTGGATGTGGCCTGCGGAACAGGCGCCCAGGTTTTTGAAATGGCGCACAGGGCAAAAGAGGTGGTGGGGGCCGATCTTTCGGAATCGATGTATAACAAAGCACAAAAATCGCTGAAGAAAAAAAAGCTCAGCAATGTGAGTTTTTGTTTGTGCGATGCAACCGGCAGAATGAAATTCAGCGACAAGGCATTCGACGTGGCTACCATGTCGCTTGCCCTGCACCAGTTCCCACCCAAAATGCATGGAACAATTTTAAGCGAAATGAAACGGGTAGCCCGTAAAATAATCATAGTGGATTATGCCTTTCCGCTGCCCAAAAATATTACAGGCACCGGCAGCCGGGTTGCCGAATTTTTCGCAGGACTGGAGCACCACCGGAATTTCAAACATTATAACCGATTGGGCGGTCTGCCAGGAATTCTGCCAAAAAATAAACTCACCATTGAAAAAGAAATATTTTTTGCCAGGGGAGCATTTCAGATGGTAATTTGCCCGGTTTCACCTGAATGAAATGTAATTTCGTTTTATAAAACCTGAATAAAAACGACACTGCAAAACCGGCTTTTTGCCATATTTGCAGTATGAAAACCGCACGAATCATTTTTCTTTTCCCGCTCGCTTTTTTGCGGCTGATTTTAATTTTACTCATTTCGGGTTACGTGGTTGTTATTGGCTGGTTTTGGCTCAAACTGAAAGGATTTAGCATGCCTCTGCAAAACTGGGCCATGCGTACATGGGGGAAAAGTATTCTGTTTGTTTGCGGAATAAAAGTTGACAAAAATGAGCTTCCGGAAAATTCACATTTTATCCTCATGTCCAACCACCGCAGTTATATCGATATTTTCATTGTGGCGGCATTTACTCCCGCAGCTTTTGTTGCGAAAGCCGAATTGAAAAACTGGCCGTTTCTGAAAACCGGCGCAAAAATTACCAATACCATTTTTGTTTCCCGGGCTGAGCTGCAAAGTTTGGTAGCCACCATGAAAAAAATCGAAAAATCGTTAAGTAACAACATACCGGTGGCGCTTTTCCCCGAAGGAACTACCTCGAAAGGGCCACTTACAAAACCCTTTAAAAACGGAAGTTTTAAAATTGCTGCCGATACCGGAATCCGGGTAATTCCCCTTGCCATTGATTACGTAGATGAAAACGATGCCTGGGTGGACGACGATACCTTTATCGGACATTTTTTCCGGCAAATGAGCAAACCAGTGTCGCGGGCAACAATTCGCTACGGAGAGCCTCTCAGCAACAGCGATTACAAAATCCTCCAGAAAGAAACACGCCATCGAATTGATTCCATGCTGAAAGCGATTGGTTCAGGAACCGGGTAGTTTTCCCTTCTTCATTTTAAACCAGTAAAACAACGGAATTCCGGAAAGTGCTGTAAGAATGGCAATGGTAGATTCCCAGGGACGCTCGAAATAGGCCAGCACCAAAATGGCCAGGTTTATTAAAATAAAAAAGACATGAACCACAGGATAACCCGGAAGTTTTAGTTTGCTTTCGCCCTTCATTCGCAGTTTGAAAACACCGAGTACTGCAATGATGGGGAAAATACCCAAAGAAAATCCCATGTAGGCAATTATCTGCTCAAAAGTGCCAGATAAAACCAACACAATGGCAATAGCGCTTTGCAAAAGCAACGCGTTTTGCGGCACCTTAAACCTGGGATGCACAACTGATACCCATTTGAAAAAATATCCGTCGCGAGCCATGGAGAAATAAACCCGCGGCCCTAAAATTATAAATGCACTGAGAGATGAAAACAAGGCAAAAGAAATGAGCAATGAAATTATCGTGCCGGCAAAATCGCCAAATGCCAGCCCTACTGCAACGCCTCCAATCTCGGGTTCTCCGGCCATTTTTGCAGGCGGAATGGCATACACAAAAAACAAATTCAGCAACAAATAAAGAAGTGTAACGAGCGCCGTGGAAATAATCAGCGAACGGGGAATAACCTTTGATGGATTTTTAATTTCGGAACCGATATAGGTTGCCGAGTTCCAGCCACTGTAGGCAAACATAATGAACATGAGGGACAAACCTACCGATTTCAGTTCAGTAAAATTAAAACTGAATCCCTGACCCGATTTCGGGAAAGCTTTCAGGTGTCCAAAATCGCCCTGCCCGAATGCAAACCCAGCAATAATTAAACCTACTACCAGGGCAACTTTTAAAATAGTCAGCCCGTTTTGAATTCGCGCGCCCAAAACCACACCCCGTGCGTGAAGCAACGAAAAAATAACAATCACCAAAACGGCAAGCAGGCGGCTAAACATATCCGGGCTCATAATTTGGTCGAACAAAAACCACGATTGAAAGGAAGGAAATGCCCAGATAAAATAATTACTGAAACCAATAGCCGACGCTGCAATGGGAGCCGAAAACCCCACAATCAGGGAAAGCCAGCCACTTAAAAACCCCAACATCGGATGAAACAGTTTTGAAATAAAAGTGTATTCTCCGCCTGCTTCGGGAAAAGCAGCCCCCAGCTCCCCAAATGCCATTGCACCGCAAAGCGCAACAACTCCTCCAACAAGCCAAAGCACCAGCATCAGTACCGGGTTTCCCAAAAAGTCCATTAAATAACCTGTGGTAGTAAAAATTCCCGCTCCAATAATGTTGGCAATAACAATATTGGTAACCGGAAAAATTCCCAGTTTCCGCTCCAGGTTATCGTTTGAAAAGCTCAAAACTTGGCTTATTTATCTGATTTTTTGTAACTGATAGAAATCCCCGACCGGCTGTTGGAAGCAAAAGTAGTTTCGTAGTTATCGAGTTCTTCTACATATTCCAGAAACTCGCGAATACCTGAAACCTGCATGGCTGTGTTGTGTGCAGTAAAACAGCCGCCAATTTCCAGCTTGGGATCCAGATCGATAAAATAATTTTTATACCAGTATTTATCGGCATCGTTAAAAACAAAGTCGAATTTACCTTGCAGCCGGGGCACAATTTCGTGCGCGTCACCCAAGCGTGCATCAATATAATCTTCCACACCAGCCTTTTTAAAGTTGGCTTTAGCCTTCAGGTAGCGTTCCTTGTCTATTTCAATAGTAATAAGTTTGCCGCCTGTTTTGCTCAAAGCCCAGGCAATCCAAACCGCGGAATGCCCCGTGGATGTACCAATCTCAACTGCCCTCTTGTAATCGTTTTCCAAAACAAGATCATAAAGAATCCGGCCATCAGCGATTGAAACATTCATATCGCGCCAGTTATTGGCATTTTCTTCCAAAAATGCTTTTACCCGTTTGTCGGTGCTGTTTTCAACTTCAGGATACTGCCCCTGCGCTTTGCAGCCCAAAAAAATCATCAAAAAAACAATGGTGGCACATTTTATTCTTTCCATATTTCTTTTTAAATGATAGTGCATAAAGATAAAAAAAATGAAGAAAACCCCTTATTTTTATATCCTGATAATTGTAAACTTATTTGGCAATGCAGAATTCAATAAAACATAATCTGAAACGAATTTTAATTCTTCCGGTTGCGCTTTTCACTTTTATTGCAACAACCGGACAAGTAACCGAAACCCCGGCTTTCACCAAAGGAATTTACGGCCATCCCGGGCCTTTATGGGAAAAAGGCTACAATTTGGCCGACCTGGGGATTAACGCGGTTTTTGTTCACAGCGGTTCAATTACACACGAAATGATTGAACGCGCAAAAGCCGAGGGTATGAAAGTTTATGCTGAATTTGCCACGCTAAACGGGAAAAACTATGTTGAAAAACATCCTGAGGCTTGGGCTATAAATGAAAAAGGAGAAAAAGTGGAAGCGGCCTCGTGGTTCATGGGCGTTTGCCCCACCGAACCTGGGTTCAGGGAATACCGTTTTGACCAGCTGCGCGATTTGCTCTCCAAATTCGACCTCGACGGCATTTGGATGGATTATGTGCACTGGCATGCTCAGTTTGAAGAGCCGGAACCCATTTTGCCCGAAACCTGTTTTTGTGATCACTGCCTGGCCTCTTTCTCAAATGATACCGGCATTGAAATCCCCGAAGAGGACACCCCGAAAAAAGCTGCATGGATTCTTGAAAACCGCGATCCGGAATGGCGCGACTGGCGTTGCCAGGTAATTCTGGACTGGACACTGGAAATCAGAAACATAATAAACGAAATTAAACCCGAAGCGCTGCTGGGGTTGTACCATTGCCCATGGACCGACGAAGAATTTGACGGCGCCCGCCGCCGAATCCTTGGCCTCGATTACGATCTGCTGCGCGAACACTTCGATGTTTTTTCGCCAATGGTGTACCATGCCCGGATGGGAAGGCAACCCGGATGGGTGGAAGAAAACATCAACTGGTTTTGTGAACGAATGAACATCGAAAAAGGAAATTCGCCAAAAGTGTGGCCAATTGTTCAGGCGTACAACAATCCGTACACCATTTCGGCCGAAGAATTTGAAACCGTTTTAACCGGTGGAATGGCAGGATGTTCGGATGGCGTCATGATGTTCACTACGCGCGCAATGGCCGAAAGCGAGAAGAAAATAGAAAGAATGAAAAATATTTACAAAAACTAATTTTCAATGAAAACAATCGGACTGATTGGCGGCATGAGCTGGGAATCGACCAAAGTTTATTACGAATACATTAACCACAAAGTGAATGAATTGATGGGAGGTTTCCATTCGGCTGAAATTATTCTCCATTCATTGGATTTTGCCGAAATTGAAAAACTGCAACACGAAGGCAACTGGGGAAAACTATGTTCTCTTATGGCAGCCTCTGCCCGACGGCTCCAGGATGCAGGAGCTGACGTGGTTGCGCTGTGTACCAATACGATGCACCTGTGCAGTTCATCTATTGCTGAAACTATTTCAGTGCCGTTTTTACATATTGCCGAAGCCACGGGTAACGAAATTTCAAAAAATGAAATCGGAAAAGTGGCATTACTGGGAACAAAATTCACCATGGAAAAAGATTTTTTCAAAACCGTTTTGAAAAAAAATTTTGGCATTAAAGTTATTGTTCCTTATAAAACCGAACGAGAACGTATTCATCAGATTATTTACAACGAACTGGTGCATGGAGAAATTCGCGATGAATCGAGAGAGAAACTGAAAACCATTATTGCAAATATGCAAACCCACGGTGCCGAAGGGGTAATTTTGGGATGCACTGAAATTCCTTTGCTAATCTCGGACAAAGATGTTAAAATTGCCGTTTTCGACACCACAAAAATTCACGCTGAAACCTTGGCTGAATGGGCTGTAAATTAAAAAATCATGAGACTGACCATCATAATTCTTTCTGTAATACACGCTTTTATTCATCTGCTTGGATTTGTTAAAGGATTTGGCATTGCCGAAATCAAAGAACTTTCGCTGCCAATTTCCAGGAATTGGGGAATTCTGTGGCTGGCCGCTTTTTTACTCCTGGTGGCCGCTGCTGTTTTTTTATTGCTGAAATTCCGATTCTGGTGGGTTTTAATGTTTGGGGGAATATTGCTTTCGCAACTGCTGGTAATCTTTTTTTGGGGAGATGCCCGCTGGGGAACCATTCCAAATGTGATTTTGCTGATTGCTTCGCTCATTGTTTTCTCGGGCCAGGTTTTCACCCGCGAAATTGAACGAGAACGGTCAGCCATGCTTCAGAATAGTCTGCCGTATAATTTTGAAAAAATTAGTCCCGAAAAACTGAACCACCTACCGGTTCCCATAAAAAACTGGCTCGAAAACTCCGGGATTACAGGCAAACAGAATATCAGCACAGTTTTGCTGAAACAAAAAGCCAAAATGAAGCTAAAACCTGAACAAACCAGATGGTTTGACGCCGAAGCGGATCAATATTTCACAACAGAACTACCAGCTTTTAACTGGACAGTTAACCTGAAAATGAACCCTTTGGTAAAAATCAGGGGCCGCGATAAATTTGAAGACGGAAAAGGCGAAATGCTCATAAAAATGAATTCGTTAATCAACATTGTAAATGAAAAGGGCGAAAAGATTGACGAAGGCAGCCTGCAACGTTTTCTTGGTGAAATTGTCTGGTTTCCTTCCGCTGCCCTTCACCCCAATATCGTCTGGGAAGAAGTTGACTCACTCACTGCACGGGCAACTTTAAAAATTAACGAAACCAAAGGTTCGGGCACATTCTTTTTCAACAAAAACGGCGATCTCGAAAAATTCACTGCCCTCCGCTACAAGGGAAATGAACCTGACGCGCAACACCATAAATGGATAATTTCCGTAAAAGAAACATCTGATATGAACGGCATCCGCATTCCCACAAAAATGGAATCGACGTGGATGCTGGAAAGCGGCCCCTGGACCTGGCTCGTTCTCGAAATAACCGACATACTTTACAATACCGATCCTTCCGGAAAACCACTGAATAATTAACCTGAGTCTGTTACCTTACCTGCAAATAGATTCAATTTCCAGTGATTGTTTTCAGCAAAACAATCAAAATGAAAAGTTCATAACAAAAGTAATTGAATAAAAATCCACTCATTACTTCCTTTTTAACCTTAGTTTTTCTATTTTGCGCTCCGATTACACAAAATTTGATCTTTTTCTTCTTCTTCAGGAGACAAAAACAGTATTGGATGAAGAAACATATTTCGCTAATTCTTTTTATTTCAGTTTTACTGGTTTTATTGGCTTTTACCCAAAATCAGCTAATTTCGTCAACAAGCGAACAAAACCTTGACGAAACAATTGACACAATCGGATATAAAGTTGCCCCCCCTCCAGAACCACTGGAAATCCAGGGAGTTGTTGATGATTATTCACAATGGCTGAGTGAAGAAATTAAAGCCTCAAAAACAGTTGGCGCTGCGATAGCCATAATTTATGACGACCAGATTGCTTTTTCAAAATGCTTCGGTGTAAAAAAAGCCGGGAAAAATGATTCCATCGACGAACATACTGTATTCCGGCTGGCATCTGTTTCAAAAACAATTACCGGTGTACTGGCCGGAATTCTGGATAATGAACAGGTAATCAGTCTCGACGACAGAGTTGTTGATTATATCCCGGGGTTCAGGTTGAAAAATCCTGTGAGCACAAAAAACCTAACAGTGCGAAACCTTCTGAGCCACACTTCAGGAATTGTGCCCCATGCATACGACAACATGGTTGAAGGGAAAGTACCTATGGATGTTATCATGCAAAGATTGGGAGAGGTCAATGTTTCCGCACAGCCTGGCCTCTTGTACGGGTACCAAAATGTGATGTTTAGTTTAATCGATACTGTTTTACGCGCAAAAACATCGAAAACCTACGGCGAACTGCTTTATGAAAAAGTACTTGCACCCTATGGAATGACCGATGCCTCAACCGATTTTCTTTCATTTAAAAATAATCCCAACAAAGCCTTCCCGCACGCAAAGGGAACAAGCGGATACTGGCCGCAACGACTGAACGATCGCTACTATAGCACAGCACCGGCAGCGGGTATCAATGCCAGTATTTCTGATATGTCAAATTTTTTGCTGGCTTTGCTGAAAAAAAATGATCCGGTTTTAACCGAAGATCTCCACCGTGCTGTATTTACCCCGCAAGTTGTTTCTCACCTCTCGCCCAGGTATCTCAGAAACTGGAACAGGGTGGAATCGAAACATTATGCCATTGGCTGGCGGATTGTAGGTTACAAAGGCCGAAAAGTAGCTTATCATGGCGGATATGTAAACGGATATAAAGCGGAAATTGCATTGTGTGAAAATGAAAAAACAGGGATTATTTTTCTCACCAATTCACCCAACTCCTTGGCTACCCAAACGGTTCCCCGCTACCTTGATTTACTTTTCGAATTTCAGGATACACGGCGCATACTTACCGATGCCGAAGAGCCTGAAACAACGAATAAAAGTTAAATTCAATAGACAAAACTACTGCCTCCCAGAAATTCACGCAGCAGCGAAGTTGGTGGAATTTCACTGTCATCAATCGGTTTGAAATACGACAGAAACTTAAGCAGCCGCATGGTTTCCATGTATTCAGGCTGGTTTTCAAGCACAAGTTTCAGCAAGGGTTCTGCATATTTTTTTAAAACGGCCAGTTCGTAAAGTGTGGCCGAATTAAACATCACATCGGCATTTTCCTGGTATGGAAAAATATTTTTCTCCTCGCCACGGCGCACCGACGGCCAGCGTTTAATCGTTTCAGCCGCTCCATAGCCTCGGTATTTGCTGTCACGAATTATACGCCGGGTCAATCTGTTATCGGAAGTGGAGATATGCGTATGTTCATCGAATGAAATCTGGGTGAGAGCAGAAATGAATATTTTAAAAGTATTCTTTTCCTGCACATCGGTCAGCAGGCGCGGGTTCATCCCGTGTATCCCTTCCACAATAAGAATATCACCATGTTTCAGTCTTAATTTATCGCCATTCATATAACGACGGCCCCGGTGAAAATCGAATTTGGGCAACTGAACTTCCTTACCTTTGAAAAGTTCCAGAAGCTGTTCGTTAAAAAAACTGATATCGATGGCATCGAGTGCTTCAAAATCGTAATTACCGTGTTCGTCACGCGGCGTATATTCACGGTCAACAAAATAATTGTCGAGCGAAATCTGGTAAGGGCGCAAACCATTCACAGCCAGCTGCACACCAAGCCGCTTACTAAAAGTTGTTTTCCCTGAAGCCGACGGCCCCGCTACCAGAACCACCTTTATATCACTGTTGCGCGAATGGATGATATTGGCTATTTCGGCAATTTTCTTCTCATGCAGCGCTTCGGCAATTTTAATAATATCGCCACCTTGTTTTTTAACTGTAAATTCATTCAGGTTACTAATGGTTGAAACATTCAGCAGTTGTGCCCAGTCTTTGTGTTCCTGATAAATTTCAAACAATTTTTTTTGTTCCGGAGCTTCCATCAGTACATCAAAATTATCTGAATCAGGAATTCGAAGCAGTAACCCATCGAAATATTTTTCAAGATTGAAATTTGAAATATAACCGGTGGAAGGCAGCAAATGCCCATAAAAGTAGTTTCCCAGGTTTTCCAAAAAGTAGAGGCTGGTAAACAAATGTCCTTGTTGTTCAAAAAGCTGCGCTTTATCTTCCAGTCCTTCCTGCATGAGGTGTTCCACGGCGTCTTCGGTAAGCAATCCGCGTTTGATAAAAGGAATTTCTTTGGCAATTATTTTCTTCATCTCCTCTTTCACCAACTGAATGTCATTGTCGGTAATTTCTCTTCCAAATCCTGTGAATTCACAAAAATAACCGTTGGAAATTCCTTTCTGAATGCGAAGTAAAACGTGCGGATAAACCTCCTTTACAGCAGCATAAAGCACAAAAATCAGGCTGCGGATGTACATTCGGATACCGTCGGGATGCGAAACGTCAATAAATTCTACCTGTTTGGGTTTCACCAGGCAAAATGAAAGTTCTCTAACCTGATGGTTGACAATTGCCCCGCAAACCATATTTTTTGTTTTGATATCCAGGTTGCGGCTTATTTCGAGAAGTGAAGTACCCAGCGGGTATGAGTGTTTTGCTTTTGTGTTATGGCAGTAAATTTCAACATTCTTCATTTTCTGTAATATTTCTGATAAAAGTAATAAATGTGTGAGACACTTGAAAAAAGAAGTCCATTGTTGTGTTAAGTTTGTTTGAACGGTGCAACAGACTCTGCGTAACTTTTCTTTTTTACCATCTGGACGGATGGTAAACCGTCCGGCTGCTATAGTCCGCTTGACGGGTAAGGCGGAGAATGAATTCCGTCCGGCAGCCATGGTCCGCTTGACTGGGAAAAAGTAGAGTTGAACATAGCTTCTTTTTTATCCGCCGAGCCGCGGAAAGCGGCTTGGCGGGAGGTTCAGGCATTTTTCAGTTCTTCTTTGAGAAACCCTGCGGTATATGATTTTTTTACTTTAATGATCTCCTCCGGTGTTCCGGTGCATAAAATTTCTCCGCCGTTTTTCCCTCCTTCGGGGCCTAAATCAATAATATGGTCAGCCACTTTAATCACATCCATATTGTGCTCAATAACAATCACGGTATTTCCTTTGTCAACCAGTTTGTTCAACACATCGAGCAGCACGCGGATGTCTTCGAAATGCAAGCCGGTAGTGGGTTCATCCAGAATGTAAAGTGTTTTACCGGTGTCGCGTTTGGCCAGTTCCGAAGCCAGTTTCACCCGCTGCGACTCACCTCCTGAAAGCGTGGTGGACGACTGCCCCAGTGTAATGTAGCCCAGTCCAACTTCTTGCAAAGTTTTTAATTTCACTGAAATCGACGGAATGCTCTCAAAAAACTCAACCCCCTGGTTGATGGTCATTTCAAGTACATCGCTGATGGATTTTCCTTTGTAGCGCACCTCCAGTGTTTCGCGGTTGTACCGTTTTCCGTTGCATTTGTCGCAGTGCACATACACATCGGGCAGAAAATTCATTTCTATGAGTTTCACTCCCCCGCCCTGGCATTCTTCGCAGCGGCCACCTTTTACATTGAACGAGAACCGGCCGGGTTTGTAGCCCCTGATTTTGGCCTCGGGCAGTTGCGCAAACAAGTTGCGGATATCGGAAAAAACGCCGGTATAAGTCACCGGATTAGAGCGCGGCGTACGGCCAATTGGTGACTGATCCACCCGAATCACTTTATCGACCAGATCGAGCCCTTTTACCGATTTGTAAGGCAGCGGATCCTGCACCGACTTATAAAAATGCTGGCTGAGAATGGGCTGCAGTGTATCATTAATCAAGGTTGATTTTCCGCTGCCTGAAACTCCGGTCACGCAAATGAGTTTTCCCAGTGGAATTTCAGTCGTCACATTTTTCAGGTTATTCCCGTTGCAACCAGTAATCTTCAGCACCTCGCCACTTCCTTTTCGTCGTTTATCAGGAACAGCAATCTTTCTTTTGTTGTTCAGATAATCTGCAGTGAGGGTTTTTGTTTTCAGCACTTCGGCGGGAGTGCCGGCTGCAACAACTTCCCCGCCATGCCGGCCGGCAAGAGGCCCCATATCAATGAGCCAGTCGGCATGCAACATCGTTTCCTTGTCGTGTTCCACAACAATAATTGAATTCCCGTTATCGCGCAACTGTTCCAGCGATAGCAGAAGTTTCATATTGTCGCGGTGGTGCAATCCAATGCTGGGTTCGTCAAGAATATAAAGCACATTTACCAATTGTGTTCCAATTTGTGTGGCCAGCCTTATGCGCTGCGATTCGCCGCCCGACAAACTCCGGGCAGGACGGTCGAGTGCCAGATAGTTCAATCCCACTCCAAGCATGAAGCCCAGCCTGTCGCGAATTTCTTTAATGACTTCGGTTCCGATTTTACGCTGCTTCTCAGTTAGCCTTTTTTCCAGACCGTTGAACCAGTTTCCCAGTTCACTTAAATCCAAGTTGGCCAGTTCCGAAATGTTTTTCCCGTCGATTTTAAAATGCAGTGATTCTTTTTTCAACCGCTGCCCGTTACATTCCGGGCAAACCGTTGTTTTCACAAACTGGTTAGCCCATTTTTGTGCTCTTTTTGATGGATTATCTTCACGCGAACTGTCGATATATTTCACCACTCCGTCGTAACTCATCATATAATTGAGGCTGCTTCCAAGTGGTGTGTTTTTGAGCTGAATACGCTCGTTGGTTCCAAACAGGGCGGCATTCAAACCTTCTTCCGAAATATTTTTAACCGGAGTTTTCAGTGTAAACCCGTACTTTTCACCAAGGGCTTCAATCTGCCAAAAAATAAGGGAATTGCGGTACGCTCCCAAAGGGGCGATGCCTCCTTTCGCAATGCTTTTGTTTTTATCGGGAACGATTTTATCGAGGTCAATTTCAGTTACGCGCCCCAAACCGTTACACCTCGGGCATGCCCCCTGTGGCGAGTTGAACGAAAAATTGTGCGGGGCGGGTTCAGCATACGAAATTCCGGTGGAAGGGCACATCAGCAACCGGCTGTAATATTTGGCTTCGTTGGTTTCATGGTCGAGAATCATCAGGATGCCGCTGCCATGTTTCATGGCAGTTTGCACGCTTTCCTTCAATCTTTTTTCACTTCCTTCGTCAGCCACCAGTTTATCCACCACAATTTCAATAAAGTGGTTTTTGTATCGATCCACCTTATGATTGTGCTTAATTTCAGTTACCTCGCCATCAACCCGCGCATACAAAAATCCCTTTCGCCTGATTTGTTCGAACAGTTCTCGGTAATGGCCTTTTCGTCCTTTAACCACAGGCGCCAGAATATGAATCCGTTTCTCTGCAAAATCGCTTTTTATTAACTGCAGGATTTTCTCTTCGGTGTATTTCACCATTTTTTCGCCGGTGTTGTAACTAAAAGCCTCACCGGCGCGGGCAAACAACAACCGAAGAAAGTCGTAAATTTCGGTTACCGTTCCCACTGTGGAGCGTGGGTTGCGGGTTGTTACTTTTTGCTCGATTGAAATTACAGGACTGAGACCGGTAATTTTATCCACATCGGGCCGCTCGAGGTTGCCCAGAAAAGAGCGCGCATAGGCCGAAAAAGTTTCAATATACCGACGCTGTCCTTCGGCATAAATGGTATCAAATGCCAGCGATGATTTTCCGCTCCCGCTCAAACCGGTAATTACGGTAAGTTTGTTGCGTGGAATTTCCACATCAATATTGCGCAGGTTATGAACTCGTGCACCATGCACTTCGATTTTTTCTTCGGGTTCAACCAACTCCTCTAGCACCTGTTCTTCAGTGTATTTTGTCTCTTGCATTCTGTTCTTTTCAACTAATCCAGCAGCGGAATTTTTATAGTGTATGTTTTTCCTGAAGTATTGGTCAGGTAGGCCTGACGCAACCATGGATTAAAATCTTTCAGCAGTTTGTAATTGATGTTGTGGGCGTATGCAAAATCCGCAAAATCGAGTATCGGCCCCGCAACTACAATTTCCTTTGTCGGAATAACCGGGTATTTCTCCTCTTCAGGAACAATAAGATTATAATCGGCTGGATTTTCCATAATTAATTTCAATGCTGCTATCCGGAAAACGTACCTGCTGGTTTCAGTTACCAGAAGCAGGTCGTAATAATCATTCGCTTTCTGACGTTCCATCTGGCGGTCGATGCCACGCATACCCGCGTTGAAAGAAGCAGCCACCAATGACCAGCTTCCGTATTTTTCGTAAGCATCGAGCATGTAATCACAGGCTGCGTAAGTCGATTTTTCTACGTGGTAACGCTCATCTACTTCGTTGTTTACCTCCAGCCCGTAATCACTGGCAGTGCCTTGTAAAAACTGCCAGAAACCAATGGCTCGAGCCGGAGAAACAGCACTGGGGTTCAATCCGCTCTCGGCCACGGCGAGGTATTTAAAATCGTCGGGTATCCCTTTTTCTTCCAGAATTGGCTCAATAACTGAAAAATAACGGGGCGCCAGTTTTATCAAACGCAGGGTTTGCGAATGAAAATAGGAATTCACCAGCAATTCACGATCGAGCGATTCACGAACATCGAATCGATCGAGTGGCATGGGCTCGCCAGCAAACGAAACGGAATCGGGAATGTCAATCGATTTGAATTTTGCCCCCCCCTCAACTTTTACAACAGCGGGCTCAGTTGAATTTGCCGAACCCATTACTAAAAAAACAATCACTCCCACATTTACTGCCAAAACCAATGTTAATATTATTCTCCACCCCTTTTTCTGCATCATTATTAATTGTTTTTAAAAAATGCAAAATTACATTTTTAAACGTTGTATTACAACGAAATCGATGTGCAAATGTTTTGATTGGAAATCATTTCACTGGAATATGATTTGGTCTTTTAGATGAAAGATACATTTTCAAATTCATTTCGTAAAACATCAGTACCTGCATCCTGAAACTTTCGTGGTAAAAGCGGTTGTGGGGCCTGAAGTTGCTCCATTTAAATAAAGCACAAGAAAAAATAAGGACAGCACCGCTTTGGGCGATGCCGTCCGATAGAATCGAATAGATTGGTTGGAAAGACTCAAGTCATACTCTCACTTTAAGTGAGTGCATGACCGTTTTGAACACTGTTTAATCGTCTTATTTACAATGAACTCATTTCGTAAATATATTCAATATCCGATTCCACTGTTTGATCTTCAGAATCAGAAAAAGGCAACTCTTTTTTTAATTTACCTGGTTCTTCTGTTCTGTAAAGAAAATCAATATCCGACAGTTTATCTTCGTTTTCAAAGTCGAATAACGAGCAAGCTCCTAAAGAGAGCGAAATCAAAAAAATCAGTACTGCTTTATAAAATTCATTCATGCAATTCTGCGTTAATTTTTTCAACTGATTCAATACAAATATGTCCATATCCCGGTCCCATCGTTGTGCAAAATGGCAATTCCTGACACTTCTTCAATGTCACCTTCAAACTAAAGCCTTCTTGTTTCAACTCTTCGGGTAAATTATTGGCATAAAAAACCGGAAAGTACGCATTGGTTTGTTCCAGGTATTTATTTACCCTCGCTTCATCTTCTTCCTGAAATTTAACCAGAAAAGTATCTCCACAATCCATTCCTTTTCCTATCACTTCAACAAAAAAATAATCCTTTTCGGGGTCGTCTTTTTCACAAGCCAGACTTGTGAAAAAAAGCAGTATCAGCAAAAATTTAAAATGATATCTCATCGCTCTGATTAAATTTATTCATTATCCTTCACCGGGATAAAACTCACCTGGTGAATATCGTTTAAGTCGGAGTAGTCGTACTGGTAAAATCCGTCGTCGCCAATCATAAACAGGTAATCATTTACCGGAATCACATCATACGTATTAATGTTGGAAAAACGTACCAGCATGTTTTCGTCGATGTGGTGTTTGTCGGCAACATCGTACACTTTCAGACCTGCATCACCGTCGCATACAAATAAAATATCGCCGTCGATTCCCAGGCCGTAAGGACCGTTGAGCGGATAGGATGCCAGCAGGGTATTGTTTGTGTAGTCGTCTGACAGTTGCAGTACATCGAGCCGGTTTACATTGCTGCCACACTGATTGCCACCGCGCAGCGTAATATAGGCATAACCATCGGATATAACCACCGGATCGCAGCTTGTAACATGCCTGAACTGGCCAATGTATTCAGGAACCGTTGCCACGTCGAGACTGTAAATCAGCATCCCGGTTTGTGTTCCGAAAAACATGTGCCCGTCGTAAATAAACATGGTTTCCACATTCCAACCCACATTCTGAGTACCAATACTCCCGGGGCTTTCAGTAACTTTCACATCGAACAGATAAAGTGTGGAATGATCCACTGCATACAAATAATCGTTGTACAAACCAAAACGGGCCATTGAACCGCCAATTCCGAAAGTGCTGCCGGCCTGAGGTGCAGCGCCGCTAAAAGACGCTTCGTTCATGGCCATATCTGAGCGGGCAAATCCGTAATAAATTGGATAGTAACGGTATTCCATCTCCTGGCGTACCTTTTTAATTTCCCAGTCGATGACCACTCCTTTCTCCTCATCCACTTTTGCCATCCGGTAATCTTCTTCGACCGGAGGTGGCGTGGTGTACGGAAAAACATCTTCCACCCGGTGTACTTCCACAGGGTTGTTGATATCCGAAATATCGATGGCTACCAAATCGATATAACTGTCAGCATACAAAATATTTTCTTTGATGGCAATATCCACATTCCCCGGAATCTCAATAAACCCAATGTTTTCAGGATTTTCAGGATTGCGGTTATCGATGATGTGGACACCTTTCAGTTCTTCATTCACAAAAAGATAACCGTCTTTAAAGTAAATTTTGCCCGGGTTCTCCAAATCACGCGGGGCAGTGTTTTTTATGGCATCGCGCAACTCTTCATAAGTCATATAAACAGGAGAATTGGCTGTAAACACTTCGGTGTATTCGTCGAGACATGAGCTGAATATTGCAGTAAAAATGAATAAAGTAAATATATTTCTGAATGTTTTCATGATGTACATTTTTTAGTTGAACAGAATCCCGATTTTGATGGAAAGCCGGTTATAATCGATATCGAGGCCGTAATCTTCTTCGTCTTCGTAATGCAACCGGTGAAAACGGTAGCCAAAGGCAACCGACATTCCAAAACCCGATGAATAGTAGTGCTGGTAACCGATTCCGGTACCGAATAAAACGCCTCCTTTTGGGTCGAGGGTTTCATAATCGGGTGTGGGCCCCGGCCAGAAACTGCTTGTTGAATAAACGTCGTAATAAATTTCGCGCGACTCTTCGAGCGGCACCTGGTATCCTCCCTTCAAAAAAAGATAGGGAGTGGAGGGCGAATCCCTGAATTTGTATTCCAGGTTCAGAAATACCGGCAGGTAGGATTCTTTTAAAAACTCAACCCCTATTCCGGTTCCGGCCGAAAATTTAGGCAGCACAGAATAATTGAGTGAACCTGAAACACTCAGCGGCGCCGACTGGCTGTTCTCTGAGTTGCCGGCCAGCACTCCAAGTCCGGCATGAAAAAATAATTTCCTGGCGGAAAATTCCTCACTCATTTTTTGGTTTCGCGCAGCCTGGCGATTTATCACCGTGTCGATTTCGGCAGCCGGAAAAACCCAGGTGTTACCGGCAGATTCAATCCTCAATTTTTTAAAATCATCGAAATACTGATACCGACCTTTCAGGATGGTACCGTTTTTCAGGTAAACAACTCCTTTCTCGGTCTGGCTAAAGCCATAAACGGTGAGAAGCATAGCAAATAAAAACAGACATAATTTTTTCATAATAAGAAGATTTAATTAGAAGATGTAAACCGAATGGATTGGGTTGCGTGGAAGTAAAAAAAATATTTAATCGAAAAATCCGGCTTCATCCAAAAGTTGAAAAGCCCGAACCATTTCCTTTTCATTAAACCGCCAGAGGTTATTTCTTCTGAACATTCTGCGTACCTCGCGTTTATTTTCAGGGAAAAGTTTTACAAACCATCGACGTTTATTTTGTACCCTTAAAAACTTTTCTTCCTCAGGAAAATACATAAACCAGGTCTTTTTCGGTTTAAGCTGCGAATTTTTCAGTTTACCATATTTATCGCGGTGAACACTGATTTTCTCTTCATAAATATAGTGGAAAGCCACCAGCCACCTGCTGCCCTGGTATTTCAGATCGAAATACCGGTAACCTGCATCAACAAAGGCATCAAAATAAAGTTTTATAAATTTTTGTTGCCGTTGAGGGTAGTCGAACGTGAAGCTTTTTACTTTTTCCTTATCAACAATAAAGAGTTGCCTTAAATTCGGATTATACGCAACCAGCTCATCATGAAAAGTAAGGTAACGAATCCGTACATCATCGAACAAATCGCCATCTTCGAGCAAAATACTTCCTCCCACCCACCGGTCTTGCAGAAAATGAGTACGGTTTGCCAGAGGCGGAATACGGTAAGCAAGACCGGTAAGTTTTCCTTCCAGCCGGTTTGAATTTTCACCCAAAGCATCCCAGTTGAGTGTTGATACTTGTGCCCGGCTTGTAAATGCCAAAGTCATAATCAAAATAACCAACTGTATTCTCTTTATCGTTTGTGGTTTCATTTTACTTCAATTATTGCTGAACTTTTAAATATTTGTCCTTCTTTGGTGACACCTTCCACAGCAATTTCCACCTTCCCTTTTAAATCGGAAAGGAAAAAATCAATTTTTTTGTTTACCCCTGTTTTCATCAATTGCCAGAAAAAAACGGAACGAAGGTCAGGAATATGTTCTGCTGAATTCGGTTTTAACTGCCATACCGGTTTTTGTTCCGGCTGCAACAAAGGTACTGAAAGCCTTGTAAAACCAGGCTGATGCACAAGCCAACGATTAGAATTATCTTTTAAATACAATGCCAGAACTCCGGTAAACCTAAGGTCGCCAAAAAGCCGATCTTCCAATGCAAATTCAATATGGTCAATATCGGCTGATCCAAAGGATGCAAATAGCTGGTTTTTAAAAACAGGCACTCCGTTTATCAATTTAAATGGTTCGGTTTCAAAATATGTATTTTCATTCCTGTTAAGCATACGGATGGTGCTGCTTCCTTCTCTTGTGCGGTACCTTACCCCGCCCAGCAATTCTCTTGAGATTTCCCGGAAATCGTTCAGTTCATAAAACTCGTTAAGGTCCACAATGCGTTGCGGATGGCCATAAACCGGAAATGAGAATCTTTCGGGCATTGAAAATTCTTTTGAAGGAATGGTGTAATCCCCCCTGAACAAACGTTTTATAAAACCTGCATCGGCCAATGCATTAATAAAATCAATCTGGCTTGGTGTTAATACATGTTTTTGCATGGGCAAAAGATGCTGAATTTTAAGGTTACCGGGTACAATTTTGGCCTGTAGTTCAGTATTGTTTTCTGAAATTGCCTGAAGCACCACTTCACCCTCTCCAACCGCATTTTGCAGAAAAAAATAAAAATACCCATCGTTACCGGTCACGTAATAATCCAGGTAGCGTGGATTTTCGGGCAATGACAAAAAAACAACCGCTTTTTCAGGAGATTCATTTGAATCTATTTCTGCCACTTTCCCGCAAAGGATAAAACCGTCCTTTTCCTGAAACCGGGGAACAACCATTGGCGAAGCAGCAGACCTGGCCAAAAACCGTCCGCCTTTCTTACGGGCTAATTCATCCACCAGAGAAGCCTTCACCACCACATGCGCAATTTCATCCGGGTGAATGTTGCCGAGCCCAAGTTCCATAGTAACTTTTTCCCTGACAGAGTATCTTCTTTTAACTGGTTTTATATAAAGCTGCTGACCCAAAACCGTTTCTTCCAACTTATTCTCTTTCTCTGATGTGGGAATTAACAAATCGGTCAAATCGTGTTGAAAACGATTATAAACAAACAATGATTTTTTTTCAACCTGAAGTCCCGGTTCTGAAAGATGCTCGTATAGGAAAACCGACAAAAAACAAACGCCTGAATTTAATGAATCGGGAACCTGAATATATCCTTCCGCCCAGTTTTCCGTACATTTTTTCTTTACCGATGCAATGGTATGATTGTTTGCATCCGAAAGCTGAACATGTAACACATTGCTTTTACTTTCACCATTTTTTAGGGCCACTTTAAACCAAATGGTATCTCCCGACACACAAAAATCGCGGTCGGTAAAAAGAAACAGGCCCGATCTGTTATTTCCCGTTTGTGCAAAACCGGTAAAAAACAGCAATGAAAAAAGCAAGCCCAATATCTGATTTCGTACTACCATGTTCATTTCTATATCGTTCAATTTTCCCAAAACCAGGGTGGATACATCGATTTAAGCCCCGACTCCGGAATGTTGTAAAAAACAGTAATCCTGCGAAGTATATTTGTCCCGGTCAGTGGGTTTGGATAAACGAAAAAGCGGTGTTCCCGGTGACGTGAAATTTCAAAATTACCCAGCACAACTTTTTTCGGATCTGAGATACATTGCAAATTGCTGCGTGCCTGAACATACATGGGGTCGAATATTTTTCCGTCGGCTCCAAGCTGGCTTTTCAAATCGTTGTAAAACTTCCAGGCTCTCTGCGAAATGCTGTACTGGTGCATAATATAAATCCATCCCTGTTCTATTTCACCAGGGATTGTATGCCCAGACTGGTAAGGAAAAAACTCCACAGGATGCTTGATAATATTTAATTTAGTGGTATAATCATTCGGTCCGGCAATGTTGAATACATCGTCAGGGGAAATGGATTTCCACCCAAATTTGTACTGCTGGGTAGGAGCCCCTCCGATAACAGTATCGAAAGGGAACTGAAACTGCAGGATCTTCCGGGCGTCGAAACGGTAATACCGATGGCTACTGTAGGCATCAATATCAACAAAAACCTGATAGCCTGACATCCTTTTGAATTCTTCCACATCGGTTTCACCTCCGGGCTGACTCCATTTTTCCGATTCTTCGCTGTAAAAAGCAGAAATTTCGGGAACCGGCGGAACAACCTCGAATTCGGAGGTAAAAGTTTCACCTCCGGCTATTATGTGCAGTTGGTAACTATCGATTGAATCAATTGATCCGGTCAACTCATAAACTCCGGGCTGCACTTGTTGTGTCAGGTAGCCTTCACCTCTGCTGTCGAGCAACTGCACCAATGCATTGGTGAAGGGTTCAAAAGAATCGGACTCGTTAAACCCGGCTGAT
>JBNJGR010000002.1:0-42199 GCA_051747885.1 Bacteroidota bacterium
CAAAGGGGGCAGACGATCAATCGGGTGCAGTGGTCAGCAGCAGGCGACGTGAAGATCTTCAGCTGATAGGACAGGACATCCGGTTTATAAAACAGGGAAGTCCTGCATTGCGTGAAAAAGGATTCACTTTTTTTGGAACTCCGCTCTTTTATTCCGTATATGGAGGTAGTGCTTTGTTATTCCTCGCGCTGATAGCCGTTTACCGTAAAAAAGCACGTGAAAATGCCAATGCTGCACTCATGCGGAATAAAAAAGCCAACCGCATTGCTGTTAAGCGATTGAAAACAGCTGCAGGGTTCATGAAAAAGAATGAAAATGAAGCTTTTCACGAAGCAATTCTGAAAGCTTTCTGGGGCTATTTAAGCGATAAGCTGGGGATTCCGGTGGCCAATCTGAACCGCGATAGTGCTGTTGAAAGATTAAAGCAACAAAATGTGGCTGAAACCCTTATAAATGACTTTGTTGACATTATTGAACAGTGCGAATTTGCACAGTATGCCCCGTCGGGAGGCTCAGATGCCCGCAGTGACCTGTACAAAAAAGCCGTTTCGACAATGAGCAAACTGGAAAAACAGATAAAAAAGTAACTGTAAAATGCTTACACAATTATTGAAAAAATATGGCTTTATATGGATTGGGATTTTTTTGGTCCTGAATTCATCTGCACAGGATTCCACCCAGCTCCTGTGGGAGAAAGCCAATGCCTACTACACTACAGAAGAATTTCAACAGGCTATTACGGCCTATGAGCAAATTTTGCAGGAGGGGCGGGAATCAGCCAAACTCTATTTTAATCTTGGAAATGCTTACTACAAAACCGGCGATTTAAACAACGCCATTTTAAATTACGAACGTGCCCAGCTACTGGCCCCGCAGGATGAAGACATCCAGTTCAATCTGCAATTGGCCAACCAGTCGGTGGTAACCGAAATTGAAGCACTGCCCCAGCCTTTCTTCGTTCGCTGGCGCAGCCGGGTGGTCAATCTGTTCACTGCTGATTCCTGGTCGTTTATCAGTATCGGAGCTTTTATTGTTTTTCTCGGCTTGCTTGCGCTGTTTATTTTCAGTAAACGGGCAGGTGTGAAACGGCTTTCATTCTGGCTGGGCATTTTCGCCATTATTGTTTCCGGATTCACCTACTCATTTGCTGCCCGCCAAAAAAAGAAGATAGAAAACCGTAACCATGCCATTGTCTTTTGTCCGCGGGTGACTGTTAAAAGTGCTCCGGCACAAACCGGCACCGACCTGTTTCTGCTTTACGAAGGCGTTAAAGTACAAATTTCGGACAGTGCCAGTACCTGGAAAGAAATCAGGCTATCAGACGGAAATGTAGGCTGGCTGCCCGATTCGTGTATCGTAAAAATTTAATCATGGAAAAAGATTTTAAACTGGCCGTCCTCATCGATGGCGACAACATCCCCAGCGCTTACGTTAAAGAGATGATGGAAGAAATTGCCAAGTATGGTAATCCTACAATAAAGCGCATTTACGGCGACTGGACCAAACCGTTTCTTTCGAAATGGAAAAACCTGCTGCTTGAAAATGCTATCACCCCAATCCAGCAATACAGTTACACCACCGGCAAAAATGCCACCGACTCGGCAATGATTATCGATGCCATGGACATTTTGTACAGCGAAAAAGTGAACGGTTTTTGCCTGGTTTCGAGCGACAGCGACTTCACCCGCCTGGCTACACGACTTCGCGAGGCCGGGATGAAAGTTTACGGAATTGGTGAGAAAAAAACTCCTGATCCGTTTATTGTGGCGTGCGATAAATTCATTTATATTGAAATTCTGGAAAATCGTGCCAAGGAAAACGAAACGACTACAACACCTGACAAATCAAGAAAAAAAGCGCAATTGGATAAAATAACTCCCCGGGTGGTTAAACTCATTTCCTCCACAATTTCCGATTTGGCCGATGACGATGGCTGGGCTTTTCTGGGAGACGTAGGCAGCCTGCTCCAAAAAAAGCAACCCAATTTCGACTCACGTAATTACGGCTTCGAAAAACTCACTCCCCTTATTGATTCTACCGGAAAATTTGAAATCGACCAACGAGATAGTTACAGAGGAAAATTTAAACTAATTTATGTCAGAAATAAAAAACGATAACGTTCCAGTGAATCCCGAAAACATAAAAAAAATTGCCCTGCTCACCTCCGGTGGAGATGCCCCCGGAATGAATGCTGCCATCAGGGCCATTGTCAGAAGTACTGTTTATTACAACCTGAAAGCTGTTGGTGTGAAAAACGGTTTTTCGGGATTAATTAACAACGACTTTACTGAAATGCAGTCGCACTCGGTTTCCAAAATAATTGCCCGCGGCGGCACCATCCTGAAATCGTCACGCTGCCCGGAATTCAAGACCAAACAAGGAAGAGAACGCGCCTACAACAACATGAAAGCAGCCGGAATCGATGCGTTGATTGTCAACGGCGGCGATGGCTCATTCCGGGGCGCCGACCTGCTTTACAAAGAGTTCGGAATTCCGGTTATCGGAATTCCCTGCACCATCGATAACGACATTTACGGAACCGACTTCACCATCGGTTTCGATTCGGCTATTAATACAGTAGTCAGGGCTGTAGACAAAATCAGAGATACAGCTGAATCACACAATATGCTTTTTTTTGTGGAAGTGATGGGACGCCACTCCGGTTTTATAGCACTTAACACATCTATTGCCAGCGGGGCGGAAGCAACGTTGTTGCCCGAAATCCAAACCGACATTGACCAGCTTTGTCATTTTATGGAACAGGAACGGCGCAAAAACAAAACATCGGGAATTGTTATTGTGGCTGAAGGCGACGAAGAGGGCGGTGCCGCTGAAATAGCTCTTAAAGTAAAACAACGGCTGCCCAATTACGAAACACGGGTTACAACGCTGGGGCACATTCAGCGTGGCGGCTCTCCTACTTGCAACGACAGAGTACTGGCAAGTCTGTTGGGGAATGCTGCCGTGAAGGGTTTGCTCGAAGGAAAAACAGGACTGATGGCCGGACAAGTAAACCAACAAATTATTTTCACTCCGCTGGATGAAGCTTATACAAAACGCGACAAAATTGATAAGAGTTGGCTCAAAATCAGCAAGATAATTTCCATTTAGCGAGTTGGCAAAGGTT
This sequence comes from Bacteroidota bacterium, assembly GCA_051747885.1. GTDB lineage: Bacteria > Bacteroidota > Bacteroidia > Bacteroidales > Prolixibacteraceae > Tangfeifania. The sequence continues at coordinate 3,128 of JBNJGR010000002.1, forward strand.
TCTAAAGATTAAAGGGATCAACCAGTTTTAATCCTAAAATCTTTTCAAAATATTTCGTATTACGTGTAATTAGAGTAAGGTCCTTAACAAGTGCTGTAGCTGCAATAATAGCATCGGGTAATTTTATTCTGGATAACTTTCGTAATTCAATGGTTTTGTTCACTATAGCTTCGTCTAATACAATCAAATTAGCTGCATTTATGAATTTCAAAAAGTTTTGTTCTTCGTTTTCAGTAATACCAGAAAAACCAAGCAGCTCAATTTTATTGATCATGGAAACAAAATACTGATTATCAACAATATCATCAATTTTGACAAGTGCTTTCTCGGGCAAGGTTTCACCAAAATATTCAATTGCGACATTTGTGTCTATCAGATATTTCTGTCTTCCCATTCGTTTCTCATTTGGCTTAATTGTTCATTCAATTCTTTCGCCCGCTCCTGACTGATAGCTCCTCTGAGGCTTGCAGACAGATTTGTTTTTTCTTTCGTTTTTTCCTTGTCCAAAACACGAATAATATTAGCCAACTCAAGATCTTTTAAAAGCCTTAAGGCATTATTATTCAAAAGCTCCACCCTTACAGTTTTCATCCCAGATTATTAAATTTTATTAATCACAGCATTAAAATATCACCATTGACCTAAAAACAAAATTACGAATATTTACAGTATAATAAAATTTGAAATTATTTCTTTATCAATACACAAGCTCAGGATTAGAGTTAATCTTTACTTCAGCAAATCCAGTATTTCATCTTTGGAAACCTCCTGCAGCGGGTTGTTCGAATTGATAAATTGTTCGGCCAGTGAATTTTTACGGCCCTGCAACAACTGAATTTTTTCTTCAATGGAATTTTCGGTAATAAACCGGTAAACAAACACATGTTTTTTCTGCCCAATGCGGTGCGCACGGCTGATGGCCTGATTTTCGGCCGCCGGGTTCCACCACGGATCGATAATAAACACGTAGTCGGCACCGGTAAGGTTCAGCCCTACTCCGCCGGCTTTCAGTGAAATCAAAAAAATCCGCTTATCAGGCTCTTCCTGAAACTGCCGGATGACTTCGCCACGATTGGATGTTTGCCCGGTGAGCATGCTGTATTTCCATTGGTTCTGTTCAATTTTGGTTTTCAACAGTTCCAGGTGTTTCACAAACGACGAAAAAATAAGCACTTTATGTTTTTCAGCCATCAGGTTTTCAAGCATCAGAAAAATCTCCTCAAATTTGCCGGATTCTGCCTCCGTACCATCTTCCAGCAATTGCGGATGATTGGCCAGCTGACGCAGTTTGGTCAGCCCCTGCAAAATAATCATGGCTGATTTATTCACACCGTTCTCTTCAATGCTGCTGAGAATGGAATTGCGGATAATTGATTTTTCACGCTCATAGGTTTTTTGCTGGCTGCCCGCCATCTCGCATAAAATAACCTGTTCCATCAACGGTGGCAGGTCTTTAGCCACTTCTTCCTTGGTGCGCCGGAGAATAAAAGGCCGGATAAGAATTTGCAGTTTTTTCTGCGATTCCTTCTTGTTATATTTTTCAATGGGAGTTATAAAATATCGCCTGAAAAACGCCAGGTTACCCAACATTCCTTTGTTCAAAAAATTCATTTGCGACCACAAATCGGACAGCGAATTTTCGATAGGCGTGCCTGTAAGCACAAGCTTATATTTTGAATTCAGTTTTAAAACAGATTTGTACGTTTTAGAAGAAGGATTTTTCACGTACTGGCTTTCATCCAGGATCAGGTAAAAAAATTCATGTTTTGCGAGGAAAGCGGAATCGTTTCGCACGGTGCCGTAAGTTGTGAGGATTACATCGTAAAAACGAACCATCTGCTCCATTTCTTCTGCCTTTTTACGCTGTGCTCCCACATGCTGATAAACTTTCAGCGAGGGAGTGAATTTTTTAATTTCGGCATCCCAGTTATGTACCAGCGAAGTGGGCAGCACAATCAGGCTGGCCGGCTGAAAAATGTCGTTTCTTTTTTCGGTTGAAAATAAATCGAGCTGACCGTCGGCAGCCACTGGATGCACTGTGTTTGCATCTCTTTTGGGACGTTTAAGTTTTAAGAGCAGGGTCAGTGTTTGCAGGGTTTTTCCAAGCCCCATATCATCGGCCAGGCATCCGCCAAAGCCGTTTTTGTGAAGCCCGTATAACCAACGAAATCCAGCTTCCTGGTAACTTCTCAAACTCGCCATCAGGCCTTCAGGTAATTCAATTTCCGTGGTGCTTTTATTCAGTTTCAGAAACTTTTCCAGAAACGATTTATCAGTTGGATTCAGAACCCGGCTCAGCAACGCGTAATGATGTTTGCTGAATTGCATTTTTTCACCTTTCGCGTGTGCAAAAGGCATAAGTGTTTTATAACGCGCAAACCACTCTCCGGGCAATATGGCAATTTCACCATTGGGGAGTTCAAACTCGCGAATATCGTTTAAAATATGGTTTTTCAATTTGATAAACGGAATTTTGAACTCGCCGAACTGAACCATTGCGTAAACATCAAACCAGTCATCCGTTCCTTTAGTCTGTATTTCGAGATGTTGCTCCCCTGTAAAATATTTCTTTTCCAGTTTCGCCTGCTCAATTTCCACCCCTTCAGCATTTAACTGCGGTTTGTTGGTGTTGAGCCAGTTGATAAGAAAATAAAGTGCATTGTTTTTTTCCAGCAGCTCCATTCCCTTGAGGGTAAAATAGCCGCCTGCAGGTTTTAAACCGGCTGTTTTCAATTTGTTTCCAATTTGTTTTTCCCACTTCAAATCACGTTGGATTTTGTGAAAGACAAAACGCCCGTTTTTCTTTTCGTACTGAACAGAAATTTCTTTCTCATCATTCCACAAAAAAGTTTTGTCATCATACCGGAATTTCAAAACAAAACAGGGTTCGTATTTTAAATTGTATTCCACAGAAAGCAGGGCAACTTTTTCTGAGGCATCTTCCATAATGTCAAACCCTTCCGCCTCTACTTCAAAATCGCGAATGGTTTTGCGGACAAAACCTCCGTAATATTTCTCCTCAATGGAGTTGGGCACCGAAACCACCTCTTTTTCAAAAAACGGAACCAGCTTTTTGGCATCCATCTTTTCAAAAGCTATAAGACGGCCACGGTGCAAAATCATGCACGGTTTGTTGGTCACAATTTTAATGCTCCCGTTCTGTAACGGGAGTTCTTTTTCATCGAGAAAAACTTTTAGCCGGTAGCGGGTTTCCGTTTCAGTTCGCTTAAAATAGAAAACCGGCCGTGCAAACAAGGGCTGCACCTTTATTTCATCTTCATCATATAAATTGGAGTATTTTACCTGTTTGTTGAAAAGACGCACCGGGCTCAACATTAAAATGGACACCACCTGAAACATGCATCTTTCAATAAACGGAGATACCTGCTTTTCGAAATAGGCAGGTTCAAGCTTCGAATAAAATTCGGAAACGCTGCCAGCCCGCGAAAATTTCTTCACCAGGTTTTCATCGCTGTATTTTTCAATGATTTCCACCAGCTCTTTCACGTATGGCTTCAGGGATAATTCAGTGTCATCCAAATCACGCTTTTTAACATGCCGTTCAATGATGTAAAACTTATCCTTTTCGTGAATAATGTAAGGCAAAAAAACATTACCCAGGTAACGGTGCTGCGTTAAAGCAATAATGAATTCGTTATCGTTCATTAAAAACTGTTTAGTAAAAACAAACCTCAAATATAATCAGACTTGCCCGTTTTCAGGTCATTCTTTCCTGATGTTTAAGTTAAATCCTTTGCCCGGCGGGGCTAATTTTTTAACTTTACGAAAAAAGAAAATGGCACAACTATTTGTAAATAAAATTAAAACGGCAGACAAGAAAAATGCAAAAATTTCAGAGGCTGCACATTTGCTCGAGAACCAGGCAATACTTCATTCAATAGGCCACATTAACTGGGAAAACTTTCCGTACCGGCCTGATGTTCAATTTAGAATTGCCCACACCGGGGACCAAATCTGGTTAAAGTATTATGTGAAAGAAAAATACATTCTTGCACGCGAAACCCGCACCAACGGTGATGTTTACAAAGACAGTTGCGTGGAATTTTTCGTGTCGTTCGACAATGAAAATTATTACAATTTTGAATTTAACGGAATTGGTACCACCCATTTGGCTTTTGGCCCGGGCAGAAACAACCGCAAGTTTGTACCTGCCAAAACGGTCGAAAAAATTGAAATCCATTCAAGCCTGGGAACCGAGCCGTTTGAAGAAAAAACCGGTAATTTTGAATGGGAAATGATGATTCGAATACCGCTTGAATGTTTTGCCTACAGCAACATCAATTCACTTGACGAATTGAGCGCCAAAGGTAATTTCTATAAATGTGGAGATGAAACATCTGAGCCCCATTTTGTTACCTGGAATCCTGTTGGAACAGATGAACCCGATTATCACCAACCGGGTTATTTCGGCGATTTAAAATTTGAATAACCCCAAAACTACCGGCAGGTTTTATCAACTGAAACAACTGCTTTACAAAATATTACATCCCGCAAAAACCAATGTGTTTTTGCGGTATTTTTTTGCTTAAACGAAATTAAGTTCATAAAAAAAATGCAGAATTATTTTTATTTTACACATAGGTGCATTATATTTGCACTATAAACTATAAAAAAGAATTGCAGGTGCCACGACCCAAAAATAGCAGGTCAATTCATGAGCCACCACTTTTTACCGAATTCAAACCAGTGGGAGTGGCTGCCAAATCGCTTCTTCAAAACAGCCTGTCGCTCGATGAATACGAAGCGGTTCGGTTAGCTGATTTACTGGAGCTTTCGCACGAAGAAGCGGCTGGGGAAATGGAAATTTCACGCTCGACCTTTTCAAGGCTGGTGGCCGTTGCACGTGCTAAAATTACCGACACACTGGTAAACGGAAAAATGCTCACTATCGGTGGCGGCAATATTCATTTCAGAAAAAATATTATCCGCTGTCTGAATTGTGGGTTTTTGTTCAAAACTAAAATAAACAGCACACTTCAAAAGTGTCCCCAGTGCCAGTCGGACAGATTGCATAACCTGGCCGGCGGATTTGGACACGGAAGGTGTTGTACTAAAATTTAAAAAGAAAGGAGTACATTATGCCAGGATTTAACAGAACTGGTCCGCAAGGTGCCGGCCCCATGACCGGCAGACAACATGGACCATGCAACGACAACAATCGCGACGTACAACCCCGGGGAACAGGTTTTCGCAGAAGACCAGGCTGGGGAGCCGAACGCAGAGGCGGAAGAGGATTTAAATTCCGCTGGGGAAATCCTTTTGCAGGAGGCCCCGGTTATTATGAAGATGCAACTGCAGGTGAGGCCAGTCTCGAAAACGAGGTTCGTGTCCTGAAAGACCAATTATCTGAGGCCGAAAAAGAACTGGAACAGTTGCGCAAAGAAAAAAATGAATAATTGGCAGGTGAAATCCCTGCCTTTTAAAAACGAAAAAATGAAGTTTGGAAAAGGAAGAGGAAATCCATCGGGTGACTATAAGGGCCGAAACAAAGGCGGAGCTTACGGCCCCGAAGGATTTTGCGTTTGTGTAAAATGCGGACACAAAGTAATGCACCAAAGAGGCGAAAAATGCACGAAACTAAAATGCCCTGAGTGTGGTCACACCATGGTGCGCGAGGAATTGGTGAAGAATAAAAAATAAGTAATTTTGCCCCTCAGCTTTTTGCTTATTTTTTTAACCAACTAAAAAATGTATAAATACCTGTTTGGCCCTGTTCCATCGCGCCGTTTGGGAATGTCGCTGGGAGTTGATTTAGTGCCCCGTAAAGTATGCTCGCTCAACTGTGTGTACTGCGAGGTGGGCGACACCACAAAACTTACCACCGACCGGATGGCGTACATCCCGGCAAAAAAAATCATTAGCGAACTCGATCACTATTTTGCATCGAGTCCGGCACCCGATTACATTACTTTTTCCGGCTACGGCGAGCCAACGCTCAATGCTTCCATAGGAGAAATAATCAGCTTCATTAAAGAAAAACAACCCAATATTCCGGTTGCGGTGCTAACCAACGGAACACTGCTATTTTCAGAAGAAGTCAGGAAAGAACTTTTCCAGGCGGATCTGGTTCTGCCTTCGCTCGACGCTGCAACGGAAGAAGCATTTCAAAAAATAAACGTACCCGCTCCCGGGATAACAATAGAAAATACCATTAACGGATTAATCAGCTTCAGCAAGGAGTTTTCAGGAAAAATTTGGCTTGAAGTTTTCATTTTACCCGGTTACAACGATTCACCCCCCGAACTTACAGCGCTAAAAAACGCCATTCTGCAGATTGCACCCGACCGCGTTCAGCTCAACACACTCGACCGGCCGGGGCGCATGGAAAACCTTCAGGGAGCCTCGCACGAAGACCTGGAACGAATTAAAGATTACTGGCAACTTGACAACGTTGAAATTATTGCCAGTGCTGTAGTGCGAAAAAAACAACAAGCTTACCGGAAAGACATGGAAAATGCCATTCTGGGCACTATCGACCGGCGCCCATGTACGGCCGACGACCTTGCCCGGATTTTGGGAACCCATGTGAATGAAGTCAACAAATACCTCACAATTCTGGAGAAAAACCAGACTATTGAACACATCCGGCAAAAACGCGGCGTTTTTTACCAGCTCAAAAAATGAGACACAGTATTTTTTCCTTGCTTATTTTCTTGATTTCGGGGTTACCTTCTACAGTGAACGCCCAGGAAAATAATGGTCTTGATTTTAAAGGAGTCGCTTATCCGGAGGAAGAAAAAGATACTGACCGGAAGGAAAAACACAGCATCAGTATCTACACAGGCGCCCCTTTCAGTGCCGACGATGATTATTCCCATTATTTTCTTGGACTCGAATATGAAATAAAAACACACGATTTCGCGGGTATTGGCATCAATATCCGAGTGGGCAACAACACGCTGAACAACAATGAAATGGTTGAAATTACAGATGATTACAAGCCCGAATTCCAGGGCTGGCAATACTTCGATGCCGATATGCTGGCAGTGAGTGTCCATCCCAATTTCTACTTGCTGCTCGATGATGAAACAGGTTTTTCGCTTTTTGCCGGGGCAGGAATGGGCATCCGTTTTATAAAATCGGAAGGAAAAATTGTGACACCCGACAACGTTGTTGTTTTTTCGGAAAAGCGGAAACTGGCATCGCAATTCTATTACAGCATCAAAGCGGGTGCTGAAATCCGCGTATTGAGAAAGTTTTCAGTGGGAGTAGCTCTCGGAGGCGATAATTTGGATTTCAGTTCAGCTTATAAAAATTTGGATTGGGATGAAAACCGGAATATTTCCAGGCCACCGGGTTCAGCACTCAACTACAGCCTGAGTTTCAAATTTCACTTTTAACAGCAACAATTCCCTGCTGAATTTCAGCAGCTAAAATAATTCAAAAAAGGATTCCATTTTTTCGTAAAAGATGGAATACTTTTCATTCTGCAACCGCTTAAAGTAGTCGTTCCTTTGTCATCAACAATTATGAAAGCGGGCCTGTCCGCCGAAATAATTGTCCTACAAGTTCTTAAAAAAATCATTGCCTTTATCATCAACTATGATGAAGGCGGGGAAATTCTCCACTTTAATTTTCCGAACGGCTTCCATTCCCAGTTCCTCAAAATCAATCACTTCAACCGATTTGATGCTGTCTTTGGCAAGAATAGCTGCCGGGCCGCCAATGGAGCCGAGGTAGAAACCACCATGTTTTTTACACGCATCCGTAACCTGTTGTGAACGATTGCCTTTGGCCAGCATCACCAGCGAGCCGCCATGGCTTTGGAATTCATCCACATACGGATCCATGCGTCCTGCCGTGGTTGGTCCGAAACTACCGGAAGCCATGCCTTTTGGCGTTTTAGCCGGGCCTGCATAATACACCGGGTGTTCCTTGAAATAATCGGGCATCGGTTTCCCTTCGTCGAGCATTTTTTTGATGCGGGCATGGGCAATGTCGCGTGCCACAATCAACGTTCCGCTCAGGTTCAGCCTTGTTTTTACGGGATGTTTCGATAACTCTTTGCGCACCTCTTCCATGGGGCGATCGAGATCAATATCCACCGCCGGCTGCAAGTGTGGTGCTTCTTTAGGCAGGAACCTAGCCGGATTTTTCTCCAGCTCTTCCAGGAAAATACCATCGGAATTAATTTTGGCTTTGATGTTGCGGTCGGCACTGCAGCTCACACCCAAACCAACCGGACAGGAAGCTGCGTGACGCGGCAAACGGATAACACGCACATCGTGCACAAAATATTTTCCGCCAAACTGTGCTCCTACACCACTTTCGCGACAAATTTGCTCCACTCTCTTTTCCCACTCCAAATCGCGGAACGCCTGACCCCCTTCGTTTCCTTCGGTGGGTAGGTTGTCGTAATAACCGGCCGATGCTTTTTTCACGGTAGCGAGTGTAGCTTCTGCCGAAGTACCTCCGATAACCAGTGCCAGATGATAGGGCGGGCAAGCCGAAGTTCCCAAATCCATAATTTTTTCTTTCACAAATTTGGTCAGGTTTTCTTCAGTGAGCAACGACTTTGTTTGCTGGTACAAGAAAGTTTTATTTCCTGAACCTCCTCCCTTGGTTACAAACAAGAACTCATAACTATCGCCTTCTTCGGAATAAATATCGATTTGCGCCGGCAGGTTGGTTCCGGTGTTTTTTTCTTCGGTCATTGTAAACGGAACCACTTGCGAATACCTCAGGTTTTTATCTTTATACACATCATAAATTCCCTGCGACAAATGTTTGGCATCGCTGGCGCCGGTAAACACATTTTCGCCCTTTTTGCCAATTACAATGGCTGTTCCCGTATCCTGACATGTGGGAAGTTCACCTTCAGCTGACACCACCTGGTTCAGCAGCATGGTGTGCGCCACAAAACGGTCGTTATCCGTGGCTTCCGGATCTTTCAGAATATCCGCCAGCTTTTGCAAGTGGCCGGGCCTCAGGTAAAACGACACGTCTGAAATCGCTTCGCGTGCCAGCATTTCCAACCCTTTGGGATCAACTTTTAAAATTTTGCGGCCATCCAGTTCACTGGTTGAAACATAATCTTTGGTGAGCAACTTATATTTCGTATCATCTTTCTGAATGGGAAACGGTTTTTGGTATTTAAATTCGGTCATCTTTTAAGTGTTAAAATTCAACTTATTCACAAAGATAAAACTATTCGTTATTTTCGATTTCAATCTTTCAAATTTGAACAGGAAGTTTAACTTTCTGCCAACTTTATTAATTTCACGGCAATCAAAAAATGTTTATTTGTACATTTAACAATCTTAATTGAAAGTGCATCAACAATGAAAATAAAGCTGCTATTTCTGCTTACAATCACTTTTTTCGCTGTCCAACTACTTTTTGCTCAAGCCAGTTCACTCACTGTAAAGACATGGATTCCGGAAGAACTAAAAACGAATGCAAAACCCGAAGGCCGGATTTTTCTTTTTATAGCGGAAAGCAGTGGCCGCGAGCCCCGTCTGAGTAACTGGCCGGACGGTTCAACCCAAATATTTGCGGCCAACATTGAAAACTGGGGGGCTGGCGAAGTTTTCACTTTCAGCGGTTCGGCTGACCTAACACAATCAAAAAACTTTTCGCTGGATGAAATCCCCGACGGGAATTACAGACTACAGGTTTTATGGGACCAAAACCGCGAAGCCTCGCAGATAAATGCCGAAGGAAACCTGTACAGCCGGGTAATGCGGATTGAAATTTCGGGCGACCTGGATGTGGAGCTTCCACTGGAAAATAGTATTCCACCTCAGGAACTGGCCCAACACGAGTTACTAAAGGAGGTAGATATAAAAAGCGAAGTACTCACCGAATGGTGGGGAAAAGAGATGCGGTTAAAAGCAGCTGTTCTGTTGCCGCCCGCTTTTCATGATAAACCGGATAGAAATTACCCGGTGCGTTACAGCATTGCAGGTTACGGTGGCCGCTACACGCGAGCCAACCGATTTGTGGAATGGGACACCAATTTCATGGACTGGTGGCAATCGGATGAATCCCCTGAGGTGGTAAATGTTTTTCTCGATGGCGAAGGCCCGTTTGGCGATTGTTACCAACTCGACTCCGAAAACAGCGGTCCTTATGGTACAGCGCTGACGGAGGAATTGATTCCTTATATCGAAAAAAAATACCGGGCTCTCGGAACGCCTGGAACCCGTTTTCTTGACGGCTGCAGTACAGGTGGCTGGGTTTCGTTGGCGTTACAACTTTTTTATCCCGACTTTTTTGGCGGCTGCTTTTCCTACAGTCCCGATCAGGTGGATTTTGAAAACTGCCAGCTCATAAATATTTACCGCGACGAAAATGCATTTTACAACGAGCACGGTTACCTGCGGCCAATTATGCGCGATGTTACAGGTGAGCCAGTTGTATCGCAAAAGGCTTTTATTCAGCATGAAAATACGCTGGGGTGGAACAACACCTACACCACATCGGGTGGGCAGTTCAGCGCGTTTACCGCGCTGTTCAGTCCCAGGGGGAAGAACGGATTGCCGATTCCGCTTTTCGATCCTGAATCTGGTGAAATCGATCATGAAGTGGCGGAACACTGGCGAAAATACGATTTGAAACATTACGTGAATACCAATTGGGAGTCACTCGGCCCGAAAATTCAAGGTAAAATCTGGATTTGGATGGGCGACATGGACAACTTTTACCTCAATCCTGCGCTGCGTGCCTTTGACGAAATGCTGAAAACGAAGAACAATCCGAAACCGGATGCAGTTATTAATTTTATACCCATGACCGGACACTGTTCAGAATACAGCCATATTAAAGTGCTGAATCAGATTAAAAAGAAGCTGGAGGAGCAGGATTAGTAATCAGGACTACCCGTTTACCGGTTCCAACCGCTGAACGGTTAAGTCAGGAATCCAGAATCTTTTTCAGTAAATTCAAGGCAAACAGAAAAACAATGGCACCGATTACAGCAGTAAAAAGCGTGCCGATAATTCCGTGGCGAATGTAAATTCCCATTTCAGGAAGGAGCCAGTTACCAACGACAGCTCCAATAATTCCAATTACAATATTCAACAAACAACCATACCCTTTGCCCCGCACAATTAAACCTGCAATTGCCCCAGCTGCCAGTCCGATTAAAAGTACATACAACATTTTTTAAGTTTTTCTATTCCGGAAAATTCAAACACAAAAAAAAGGTTGTTTCCGGGTTAATAAAAATCCGGAAACAACCTTTTTAAAACATTTTATCGAACAACTGCTCCCTCCTCCGGAGTGGTATCTTTGTTATTTCTATTTTTCACCCAGATGGAAAAAATGATAAACAGCACTACCAGGATTAGCGGCAAAATGGCCATATTACGCAGCGTTACCTGTGCTCCGGACGTGCCTATCGACTCACCCATAATCGGCAGTACCATCGATGTGGCTACAAATCCGGCACCCCCAAGAATCGACATTCCCAGTGCTCCGGTTTTGGGTGTATATTCTGCTGCAGCGCCAATCATTGTGGGCCAGAAATAACACACACCAACGGCAAATACAGCGGCAGAAAGAACAGTTAATACCGGTCCGTTGGTTACACTCAGCAGCAACAATCCGGCAACTGAAATAACTGCAGAGCCAAGGAGAACACCGGGTGTATTTAAACGGTGAATCAAACCGCCGGCAAAATAACGGCCTACCGCCATTAAACCGGTCACAACCGCAAGAATTATCATGGGATGAATTCCTTTGTTGGCCAGTAGTAGCTCAATAAATTGAGTGGTGCCTAATTCTGTTGAAGCAGTAAGCAACATACAGGCAAATATGAAAGGAAACAACAGTGTGATTTTATTAAATGCTTTTCCCTCGACAATTATGAAAACCGCAATTATTCCGATAATGATTAACGGCATTGAATAATTTGCAGTGATGGCATGAGATATCGACGAAACGTTGGCAACCAGAATCATAAATATTACAGCAAGTGTTATGGTTACCGGGGCGCCTACATTGCGCATCATCTCTTTATAACTCACTCCGGAAGCAACACGCTCGGTTTCCGGGATTTTTTGTCCGAAAAAGAGAAAACCGTAAATCGCCAGCGGAATAAACAGCAGGCCAACCAAAACCTGCCACGGCAGATTCAGGCTATCCATCACTATTGCAGCGAGCAAACTGCCAATAACGATTCCACCGGGGAACCATACATGAAAACGGTTCAGCATTTTCGATTTTTTCTCGGGATAGAGTGCCGTCACCAGCGGATTACAGGCAGCTTCCACACTACCGTTTCCAAGCCCGATTAACACATTGGCAAGAAACAATGAAGTGTAATCTTTTGCCAAAAGCAGCAGCACAATTCCCACTAAATGCAGGCCGAATGCCAGCCAAACAATGGTGCGGGTTTTCACAATATCGATGATATAGCCTCCGGCAAACATAGCCACGGCAAATCCCCAGAATGCAGGAGCCAACGCGCGGCCAACCTCCTCGGGGGATAATCCGTAATCATCGGTAAAAACAGATGCGATTCTGGCCCTTATCGCAAAAGTGATGGCAGTCACCAGCAACGCCAGGCAGCTCGCCACAAAAAGTCTCGTTCGGTTCACATTCACATTTTCCATAATTTTGATTTTAAGTAGTTTTAATTCAATTTATTAAGTTTTATAAAAATGTTTTTTATGAAATATTATTGAGTGCCGGCCAGGTAATTTACAGCCTGCAAAATCAACTTTTGAAAATGCGGGGAATTGTATGCATTGGAATCGTGCCCTGGCTGAAGGTACACTATTGTTGAGGCATTGTACTTGTTTTCCCAGCCAATTACCGGAGAACTTTCGGGATGGCTGGTTTTCAGCAAAGGTGTTACATCGGGTAAAACACGGTAATTTCCATATACTTCATCGAACAGTCTGAAATCATAAAAGCCTCTGGTAACCGGATGTTGTGAATCGACAACTTCAATATCCACCCACACATCGTGTTTGTAAGTCGAAAGTTTTTCCTGCGGAATTCCCTTTGCTTTTTCCACGTATCGGCCGCCAATTATTTTTTCAAACTCGTCCCACTTCTGGTACGAAACCAGTGCGTGGTGAAAAAACAGGAAAGGCATACCCTCCGTGGTCAAATCAATATAAGCCTGCTTTTCTTTTTCCGATACTGGTTGCCACATATCGTAAAAAACCAGCACATCAAAATTTTGGGCAGCGCCTTCAACAATGGCTTTATTGGCTTCCGGCTGGGGAAAATGTTCGTATTCAATGTCCTCAAGTGCATCGAAAAGTTGAAAAAACTGTAATGTATCGTAGGAATGGCCGCCGGTTACAAGCATTATTTTTACGGGTTGGGACTGAATGCAGAAACTCATGAAAAACAAAGCAGCAAATACGAATAACTGTTTCATTTTATTTCGGTTTAATAGTTTTTTCTGTTTAAAAAGCGAATCATAAAACAGTGGCACTATACCCAACCCAATCACCAGAGGCAGCTTGAAATGTCTGTTCCGGTTCAATTAACAATACCAGCACTGCTCTATTGTTGTAAAAATAAAAATAATAATTAGTTAACCACGAAATTCATCCGATTTTTGTACCAAAAGGAAAGTTGGCAGCTGGTGACAAAGAGTTTTCAACCCTGACATTTTTTTTACTATTGGGGCAACCCTGAAGAATTTCTAATATCTTTATGTTTGTAATGTTATTTATTAAATGGCCGAAACTGCAAAAAAAATACGGAAGATTTCAGGTGTTATTTTAGCCACCATTGCACTTTTAATTGTTGTTGCAGCAATTGTGTTGTGGATTCTTTTGCCCGGGTTCGCAAATAAAAACCTCACCATATTAGTAGCTGAAAAATCGGGTGGAAACTATCATTTAAGCATTCAAAACATTGAAAGAAAATATTGGCCTTTTTCGGTTAAATTTCATGAGGTAAGTTTTGTCCCCGATGAAGAATTTTCAGCAAAGGCGGAACAGGATTCTACAGGAAAAACCACTTATTCACTTCAGGCAAAAAGCATTGAATTTGAGGGAGTAAAATTCAGGCAATTGCTAAGCAATAAAGTTTTTTGGTGCCGGAAAATTAGCATTGAAAAGCCTGTAATTTCATTGGCGGGCGATGAACTGGAGCAAAACAATTCGGACGAAATGGCTGAAATGATGATTGCCGAAACAAGGCCTTTTTTCAGCAATTATTTAACCGAAATCAACATAAGGCAAATTGAATTTACCGATGCAAGTTTCGGATTGTATGGTCCTGCCGGGGATTCAGCGCTCGTTTCGGGAACCGACCAGGTTTCGCTTGAAGTGCTGGGCTTCCGCACCGACACAGCTATGATTTTTCATAAAACCCAATTTTTCGAAACCGAAGATGTGCTGGTAAAAATCACTGATTTCAGCAATGAAATGGGAGACAGTCTTCACTTTGTGAATATTGACACCCTGGCTTACTCGCTGAAATCGAACGACATAAGGGCTGTTGGATTCCGGCTGGCCTCGCTTTACCGCAACACGGCCAAAAATCTTTACGAAGTTGACGTACCTGAGGTATATGTAAAAAGCCGCAGCATTACCCACTTTGCCCTCAACGACTCACTGAAAATCAGCTTTCTTGAGTTCAAAAATCCGAACATCAGATTCTTTCAGAAGGAAAATCCGGACCGGCTTAATCTGGAGGATCTTGACCGGTTTGATTTGTACACCCTGATTCAAAACCAGTTCACCAAAATGGAGGTGGACAGCTTTTACCTTACCGACGCCCGGCTCGAAATGTACCGCCAACCCGATTACACCAGCTATCAGCAGCAATTCGGCGCCATAGACATTACCCTGAATGGATTTGCGCTGGATTCCACATCGGCACAAAACCCTGAAAAACTGCTTCATTCTGATGAAATTGAAATGCGTGTTAGCGATTACTACCTGAAGCTGGAAGACAACCAGCACGATTTCAGGGCCGATTCTCTGGTTGTTTCCACTTATTCGGATCAGCTGGGCGCACATAACATAAAAATTACCCCGGGAACGCAACAGGAAATGCAATCGCGTACCGAAGTTAATATTGCGTGCGAAGCGCTGAACATTGAAAATGTAAACCTTCGAAACCTCTACCATACCCGGAGTTTACCCACTTCCAAAATTGAAATTCAAAAGCCCGATGTACAGCTGAAATATCATATCGACCGCGAAAAACCCACAAAACAGGAAGAGACAGGATTGCTCTACGAGCTGGTAACCGACTACCTCGAGGGCGTTTATTCCAATCTGGTTTACATTGAAAAAGGAAAACTGAACATTGAAAACCACCGCAACGAAAAACTGGAAGGTTATTTCGAAACTGACTTCACTTTCAGCCTCACCGATTTTTCGCTCGACTCGACAAGCCGGCAACGTACCGACAAATTTTTCTATGCCACCAATTTCGACCTTCACTTTTCGGATTACCAGATGCGGCTGGTTGACGATTTGCACAAACTGGAAATAAGCCAGGCAGCCATCTCAAGTACCAACCAGCATGTTCAGATTGAAAACCTGAAACTTCAACCGGTTATAAACAATGTATCATCAACCACAATGGAACAGTACAAACGTTCAGAGCTGTACAACATTTCAGTCCCTGAAATCAGCCTGAATAACGTGCGACTGAACAATGCCTTTTTCAATAAAAAACTAAAAATTGATCACTTTGAAATTTCGAATCCCGAAATCTATTTTGAAAATTTTGGCACCCTGCGCGAAACCGGCGAGAGCATGGATTTTACCGAATTTTACCAACTCGTATTCAATTATATTGAAGATTTCGACATTGACAAATTCTCGGCACCTAACGGGAAATTAACCTGGGTAAACCACACGCGCAAAGGAAAAACCATATCGTTCGATAACGAATTTTCGGCATCGCTCAAAAATTTCAGGCTGAATGAAAATGAAATTGGAAAACAGCGGTTGTTTTTTTCCGATAATTTTGATGTAACCATTAAAGACCAGCAGTTTGAGCTTTCGGACAGTGTGCATATCCTGAAAGCCGGTGAAATCAGGCTTTCCTCGGCCAACTCGCTGGTGAGTGTTAAAGATGCCCTGCTTTATCCCGGAATTACAACCGAAAAATACCATGAACTGGCTACAACTTTCCAGGTGGCCATTCCTGAGCTGATTATAAGCGATTTTAATTTCCCTGAAGCCTACTATTCGAGGCAGCCCAACATTGAAATACTGGAATTTGTTTCGCCCAGATTCCAGGTGTACAGGCAAACAGAAAAAGCCAAACCACTGGACTTAAATAAATACCAATTCCCACTTCCCGCTTTCATTCAGTCACTGCACCTCAACGAACTCAAAATCAGCGATGCAAATGTGGTTACCTACGCAACAAAAGGCATTGACCACCGGGCCGTTGCCAACTTCAATTTTAGCCTGTCGATGCCAGGAGTGGTTCTGAAAAATGACGAACAAAAACAAGCGCAAATATCAAGTAGCAATATTCTTTTAAACATTTCCGATTTTAAAGCGCCTTTAGGCGACGACCACAATTTTTCTGCAGGTTCACTGAATTTTAACAGGGACATGAAAACAATTTCAATAGGAAATTTGCGGATTGAGCCCTTCATGACCGGCCCCGACAACAATCGCTTTTCCATTTCGGCCCCAAAAATCGAATTTTCCGGTTTCGACCTGGCAACAGCACTCAAGGAAAGCAACTTCAATTTTGAAAAGATTGATATTCAGACTCCTTCTGTAGATATCGAAATCAACAAGCAAATTCAAAACGACACCATCGAGTTTCTGCAAACCCTCGATTTGTATCCTTATGTTGGACCACTTTTAAACCAGATTAAAGTGAACAACCTCAGCCTTACCGATGCGGAACTCAATCTCAACTGGTTAAAAAAAGAGCTGTTCAACAATAAAATCAACCTTGGTTTTAACGACATTTTGATTGCCGAAAACCAGCCGCCCTCCAACTTTTTAAACTCAGGAGAATTTGAAATTTCAACAACCGGATTGCAAGCAAAAAGTAACGACAACCTTTACCAGTTCAGTGCCGACTCGTTGACCTACAACTCTTCGCGGCACCAGGTATTACTCACCAACCTTGCCATTAAACCTCTTATTGATAAAGAAGAATTCCCCAAAAAGGAAGGTTATCAAACGGATGTGGTGCAAGCCAGCATAGATTTTGCCCAATTGCAGGGAATTGACGAACGTAAGTGGTTAAACCATAACATTCTGGATGCCGAAATTTTGAAAATCGGCCCGGCCCGCCTCAGCATCTACCGGAATAAACGCTATCCGTTTAACCAGCAGCAACGGCCACCCTGGCCGCAAGATCTGATAAAAAATATCAAGCAGCCCTTCGTGTTCGATTCCATTGTGTTGATGCCTTCACACATCAGGTACAGCGAACTGCTGGGTACCAGCGACGAGCCGGGGTTTGTAGATTTTGGCAACCTCATGCTAAATGGCGGGCAGTTTACCAACATTGCGGAAGTGCTGCAACAACACAACAATTTCATCATCGATGCACGGGCCGAACTCTTCAATCAATCGGCGTTGAGCGCTCGTTTTAATTTCGACATGACAAGCGATAATTATTTTCACACTGTTACAGGTTCGTTGGCACCACTGTCTTTAACTCCCATAAATAAAATGCTCGGAAGAGCTTCCCCCATGTTGATTGAAGCCGGAAATTTAAACCGCTTTGAATTTGAACTGAAACTTAACGCCACAAATTCATCAGGGTTGCTGTATATGGGTTACAACGATTTAAAAATTGCGGTAATGGAATACAATAGCAGCGAACAGGAAAAAGCCGGTTTTGCTTCATTCTGGGCCAATAAAATGATACTCAATTCGCAAAACCCCAAAAAAGGTGAACTCGAACCGGTTTCCATTTATTACGAACGCGATATCAAACGCTCCATTATTAACTACTGGTGGAAATCAATTTATTCCGGCACCAAAAAAGTGTTGGGCATAGAACCAAAGGAATAGTTCAACATAACGAATACGATTAGAAAAAAATATACGTTAAAATCAAGTATGCTGTCAGCTATTTTTATGGTGAAGCTTTCCGGCGGCAATTCTTTTTGCGTAACTTTGAAAAAATAAATGTAAAATAAATAAATATGAAGATAAAATTCAATACACTCACCAAAACACTGTTATTAAGCCTGTTGGTATTTTCTTTTTCAGCCTGCCACAATTTATTCAACAACGATGACGACGAACCGGTTAACGAATATTTGGTTAGCTACGAAAATGTAAAATCATACCTTCCCGTTTTTGTGAAACAGGCTTTCGACAAGATTTCAGAAGAATACCCGGCAGTTGCGTCTGCTATTTCCCCCATAAAAGACCGTGCTGAACACGGAATTATGGTATATAAAATAACGTACTCCACTACTTTTCAGGGGAATCCCAAACTGGCATCCGGACTGGTATGTTTTCCCATGGGCGAAGGCACATTCCCGGTAATGAGTTACCAAAACGGAACAAACACCCTGCACAGCCAGGCCCCTTCAGTAAATCCAAATAATGAACTATACCTGATGCTCGAATTTGTGGCTTCCACCGGATTTGTCATTTCAATTCCCGATTACCTCGGCTTCGGAGCATCCGACAATATGTTTCATCCCTACATGGATAAAGAATCAACCGTTCAGAGCGTGCTCGACATGTTGCGCGCAGTGGAAGAGCTGGCAACCAACTACCTCGATATTGACCTCAAAAACGACCTGTACATCAGCGGCTATTCGCAAGGCGGCTGGGCTACCATGCAAGTACAGAAAGCAATCGAGCAACAGTTTTCAAACGAATTTAACCTGAAAGCAAGTGCCTGCGGGGCCGGACCATATGACCTGAGCTACATTAACGAATACATTTTAAGCCAGACCGAATACCCTATGCCCTATTTTACTGGTTACATGCTAAACAGCTACACAAATCTCGGCGATGTTACAACACCACCCGACACTGTGTTTAACGAACCCTATGCCGATGAAATTTCCACACTTTACGACGGCTCAAAATCGGGCGAGGAAATTAACGCGGAACTCACAACTTCTGTTGAAGATTTGTTCAACGCCAATTACATTGAAAATTACGCAACCGATTCCATTTACGCTTCCCTGATGGAAACCCTGGAAACCAACAGTATTAAAGCCTGGGGCACTTCTGTACCCACACGTATTTACCATGGTGAGGACGATGATTTTGTGCCTGCGCAGGTTTCTCTTAACATCTACCAGGATTTCCTCGATGCCGGTGCAAACCAGGTTGAAATGTTTCCCTTACCAGGGTTGGATCACACCGGTGGTATTATCCCTACCGGCCTTGCATCAGTGAATTGGTTCCTTGAGCTTACCGAATAACAACTACACAATACATTTACAAATTGATTAATAATGTACATCGGTGCCGTTTTTTCATAAAAGAATCAGCCAAAGTTTAAAAATTTTCCAAATTCATTTTTATATTAGTGCTCAAAATTGAGTAATTATTTTATTCAATCTTAAACATCCATTCAACCTACTCAGGCTGCTTCATGTAACTGAGGGGGCGGAGCTATAAGAAAACCACAGAAAAGACAATCGTAAAATTCTGATTACAAACACACTCAGCTATTATCACAAAAAATGATTGAATCATTAATCACATCGAAAACCCGCATTAAGTTACTGTTGAAATTCTTTTTTAACAGCCAGACAAAAAGTTATCTGCGAAGTCTGGAAAAGGAATTTGGGGAGTCGTCGAATGCCATCCGGATTGAGCTCAACCGGTTTGAAGAGGCCGGTATGCTGAAATCGGAGTACGTAGGCAACCGCAAATATTTTCAGGCCAACACAAAACATCCGCTATACAACGATGTAAACAATATCCTAAAAAAAATCATCGGTATCGATAAAATTATTGACCGCATAACCAGCCAGATTGGCGACCTGGAAGCAGCTTATGTTACCGGCGATTTTGCCAAAGGCCGCGATTCAAAAATCATAGACCTTGTACTGGTGGGCAAAAATCTCGACAACAATTTTATTGGCGATTTGGTAGAAAAAGCCCAGGAATTAATCGACAGAAAAATCCGGTATATTATACTTACCGGCGACCAAATGCAGCAAATTTTCAACCAGAAACCGGCACTGCTCATCTGGAAACAGGATCAATAATAAACCCCGCCAACTCCACATTTTCGCAATTCAACAGTTCTTTCAATTTTAACAGTTTAACAATTTCACAATTCATCATGCTCAACACTGCCATAAAAGCAGCCATAAAAGCAGGCCGCGAAATACTAAAAATATACAACGACCCGAACGCCGATTTTTCAGTGGAACGGAAAGCTGACAATTCGCCGCTCACCATTGCTGATAAGGCCAGCCACCAGGTTATAAACCAGCTGTTAAAAAGCACAGGTCTGCCCGTTTTAAGTGAAGAAGGTCGCGATATTTCCTACGAGGAACGGAAAAGCTGGGAAACATTCTGGATGGTCGATCCGCTCGACGGCACCAAAGAATTTATTAAGCGCAACGGTGAATTTACTGTGAATATCGCCCTCATCTCAAAAAACAAGCCCGTATTAGGGGTTATTTACGTTCCGGTTAGTAAGGTGATTTATGTGGGGGAAATTCAGCAAGGCGCATGGAAACTGGAGGAAACGCCCGAAGATGCAACCGTTGAATCGGTAAAAAATGCGGGAAGCAGGTTACCAGCAGTCACCCAAAAACCAGGCTACACCATAGTGGGCAGCCGCTCGCACGCCAACGACGAAACACGGGATTATATCGAAGAAAGAAAAAAAGAACATCCGCAAATCGACATTATTTCAAAAGGAAGTTCGTTAAAAATTTGCATGGTAGCCGAAGGAATTGCCGACGAATATCCACGTTTTGGACCGACCATGGAGTGGGACACAGCTGCCGGCCACGCCATTGCCAACGCAAGCGGTAAAAAACTCTGGCTTACCAATCTTGAAAAAGAACTCAGCTACAATAAAAAGAATCTGCTCAATCCATATTTTATAGTAAAATAAAACATGACTTTTGATTCCTGGATTGTAATAATCGCACTGGTTTTCCTAATCGTAGCCTTTCTGCTGCGGGCCATGCGCCCCGGATTGATCCTCTTCAGTGCGGCAGCCATCTTCATGGCTACAGGTATTATTACCGACCAGGAACTCATTGCAGGATTCTCCAACAATGGGGTTATAATCATTGTTGTGCTGTTTTGGGTAAACGAAGCCATCCGGCAATCTGGACTGATTACCCGCATGGCTCAGGCTTATCTTCCCCGGAAGAAAAACCCCATGGCATTTCTCCTGCCACGACTCATGATTCCAGTGTCGTTCATGTCGGCTTTTCTTAACAACCTGCCCATAGTGGTGAATTTTTCACCAGTGCTCATCCGCTGGGCCGACGGCCTGAAAATATCGAACAAAAAATTTCTGATTCCCCTCTCCTACGCAGCCATTTTCGGAGGAATGTGTTCCCTCATCGGCACCTCCTCCAACCTGGTGGTGCATGGTCTTATGATAGACAACGGTTTCAGGGGACTTCATCTTTTTGAACTGGCAAAAGTTGGCGGAATAATTGCATTGATTGGCTTTGCCTACATGGCTGTTTTCGGAAATGTTTTGCTGCCCGGCAAAAAAGTAAAACCAAAAAAAATAAATACCGAAGCCAAAGATTACTACTACAACCTGGTACTCCCAAAAAACAGCCCGTTAGCCGGTCGTGAATTGGAAGAAGAACGTTTGCCTGGCCTCAGCCGGCTCAAAGTTTACAGCATCGAGCGGGACAACAAGCTGATTTCTTTTGAAAATGAAAAAGTCAGGTTACAGGAAGGTGACGAAATACTGGTAAAAGGAGATGCAAAAAGCCTCAACTATATTCTTTCACACAAGGAGATTGAGCTGAAAGGCATTGACTACCTGCGCAATGAAAAACCGGAAAACCTGAAACAGTATGAAGTCGTTCTTTCTCCCCGCTTCATGGGCCTTGGCCAAACCGTTAAGGAATTCGATTTTTTCAATCATTTCAACGCAGTTATCCTGGCCGTGCACCGCAACGGCGAACCGGTTACTGCCAATCTCAACAACCTGAAACTGGAAGTGGGCGACAATGTGGTTCTGCTGGCCACCGATAAATTTATCGACACCTGGGAGTCATCTACCATGTTTTACCTGGTGAACTATGTGCGCGATCATTACGTAAAGAAAAATTCGCTGCAACGCTGGACGGCACTTATTATCCTCACGGCTATGGTGGCCGGTATCGTAATTAATGAAATTGTTTCCTACAGCTACGGAATGCGCCTGAACATTCTCGTGTATGTTTCCCTGGCTGCCGTTCTGCTGGTGTGGCTGAAAATATTGCCTCACGAAAACTACACCCGCTCGGTAAGCTGGGACATGGTTATTGCTATTGCAGCGGCTTTTGCCATTAACAAAGGCATTCAGAATTCGGGCATTGCTGAGGCTTATGCACAGGATGCCGTAAGTTTTGTCAATTCACTGGGACCTGTGGGTGCGCTGGCTGTTATTTACATTACCACAACCGTGTTTACCGAAATCATTACCAACAACGCCGCGGTGGCGCTGGTTTTTCCGGTGGCGCTTATTGCAGCACAGCTGCTTGACGTTAACCCACAGCCATTTTTCGTGGCTATCGCCATCGCAGGGGCAGCCAGTTTTATGACCGCAGGCGGTTACCGTGCCAACCTGCTCATAAAGGCATTCGGAAAATACACTAACGGCGATTTCCTCCGCATCGGCGCTCCCATGCAGCTTATCGCGTTTTTTATCAGCATCTGGCTCATCCCGTATTTCTGGCCATTCTGAAAGAAACAGTCTATGCATAACAGAGATTATTATATTCTCCTTAGAAACATTATTGCTCATCACTATTTTGGAATTAATGTGGATATTGTCTGGGAAATTATCAATGATGATTTACCTGAATTAAAATCTTCACTTAACAGTATAATTAAACAATAAAATAATCTGCCTTAACCCATTTACCTGCATTCAATATTACAGTTTTACAGTTTCACAATTTTTCAATTTAACCATTTATCATGAACAACATCCACCCTGTATTCGACCGCATTAAAGACCGCACAGCAAAAGAAATTTACCCTGTAAAATGATGGCAAATATTTTTGAACAATATTATTGGGTCTATGTACTTTTAAGTTTAAAAGATGGCAATAAGTACACTGGTTATACCAAAGATTTGCCATCAAGATTTGAGGCTCACCAGAAAGGATTAGTTGAATCTACAAAAAACAGAAGGCCTTTAAAGTTGATTTACTTTGAAGGTTGTTTAAATCAACAAGATGCAACTAAGCGCGAAAAATATTTAAAAACTCATCTGGGCAAAATGTTTCTGGGCAATCGCCTCAAATCTTATTTTACAGGGTGAACCAAACTCTCAAACTTTAATTTATTTAATAATTAAATTATGGATAAAAATATTTATACAACATTCGACAAAATTAAAGACCGCACAGCAAAAGAAATCTATTTAAAGCAAAAGGCGAAAGTAATCTGGTTCACTGGCCTGTCAGGCTCTGGAAAAACCACCCTGGCAAGTATGCTGGAAAAAAGGTTTTTCGAGCTCAATTACTTTTGCCAGATACTCGATGGCGACAACGTGCGATCGGGCATCAACAAAAACCTGAAATTTACAGAAGAAGACCGCATGGAAAACATCCGCAGGATTGCAGAGGTGTCGAAACTCTTCATGAACTGCGGCATTATTCTTATCTGTGCTTTCATCAGCCCAACCAGGGAAATGCGCGAAATGGCCAAAGAAATTATCGGCGAAGACGACTTCCTCGAAATTTTCGTGGACACACCCATAGAAATATGCGAACAGCGCGACCCCAAAGGACTTTACAAAAAAGCACGCGCAGGCGAAATCAAAAACTTCACAGGAATATCTTCACCGTTTGAAGTGCCCGACAAACCTTTTCTGGTAGTTGACAACACCAATCCAAATATGAATGATACCGTGCGTTATATGACAAAGAAAATTATTCCTGAAGTCCGGTTCGATCCGACTCCTATACTTTAGACCAAGTATCATTGGGAACATTTTCACCTCTACTCTTTGTCCTATTTAGTACATTTGAAGTATTTAACAATTTTATACATGAATTACAAAAACCAAATTCTCGAAAAAATCGCCAGCAATACCGAAGTTGTTGGCGTTATCGGCCTCGGTTATGTTGGCCTTCCCCTCGCAGTAAACTTCGCCGAAGCCGGCATCAAAACCGTTGGCTTCGACAAAAACCCTGAAAAGGTTGACAAAATCAACCACGGCAGCAACTACATCGAAGACATTCGCGATGCGGTGCTGAAAGAAGTGGTGGACAATGTATCACTTAGCGCCACAACCGACTTCAGCCGAATGGCCGAATGTGATGCGCTCATCATTGCCGTGCCCACGCCGCTCGACAGGTTCAAAAAACCCGACATGAGCTTCATCGAAGCTGCCTGCACCGACATCGGCCGCTTCATGAAACCCGGCACTTTCATCAGCCTCGAAAGCACCACCTACCCCACTACTACCGAAGAAGTGATGCTGCCAATAATAAAGAATAACCTGAAAAACAACCCGCTCTTCAATGGAACTGTCATCCCGAATCTGCCAGCTGGCGGAAAGGGATCTCCTGATATCAGCAGCGACTCTGACCTCCCCATCTGGGGGAATGAGGGGGCTCCTTTCTGGCTTGCCTACTCCCCTGAGCGCGTTGACCCCGGCAACAAAAACTTCCATACCCGCAACACCCCAAAAGTATTGGGTGCCATGACACCCGACGGACTCGAAATCGGACAGGCACTTTACAAAAAAGCCATCGACCACATCCACCCCGTCAGCTCGCCCCGCATAGCCGAAATGGTGAAAATCCTCGAAAACACCTACCGACTGGTCAACATCAGTCTGATTAACGAATTGGCACTTTTAGCCGGAAAAATGGACATCAACATCTGGGAAGTCATCGACGCCGCTGCCACCAAGCCATTTGGTTTCCAGCCCTTCTATCCCGGCCCCGGCATCGGCGGGCACTGCATACCGCTCGACCCGTTCTACCTCGAGCACATCGCCAAAAAATACAACTTCGACCTCTCCATGATACACACCGCCGGGCACATCAACATGCGCATGCCCCACTACATGTACATCAAAATTGCCACTGCCCTAAACCGCCACAAAAAAGCCGTCAACGGAAGCAAAGTCCTCTTCCTCGGCGTAGCCTACAAACCAAATATTAATGATGAACGCGAATCTCCCGCACTCGAAATTATGGAGATTGTGGAACACAAAGGAGGAGAAGTAAGTTATCACGACCCGCACATCCCCTCCGTCAGAACGAATGAGGGCCAAGAATATATATCCGCAGACCTGTCCGCCGAAACTTTAGCGAAGGCAGATGTTGTAGTACTCACCACAAACCATAGTGCATTTGATGTCGAGTTTATTCAGGAGCACGCAAAAATGATAGTTGATTTGCGGAATATGATTAAGGAGGCTGGTGATAAAGTATATAAACTTTAATCAAATTAAAAACTGAATAAAACCAACAATAAAAATGAACAAACGTGTTTTCGTATCCGGCTGTTACGACCTACTTCACAGCGGACATGTGGCTTTTTTTAAAGAAGCTTCGAAATACGGTGATCTATACGTGGGTATTGGCTCCGACAGTACCATTGAAAAACTAAAAGGCCGTCCAACGGTAAACAGCGAAGCAGAACGCCTCTACATGGTAAAAGCAGTCCGCTACGTTGAAGATGCTATTATCAATTCAGGCAGCGGAATTATCGACTTTGAAGAAGAGTTGGTCAGGCTTAAACCTCACTATCTCGTGGTGAATGAAGACGGCTATTCACCCGCAAAAAAGATGCTTTGCGACAAGCTGGGTATCGACCTAAAGGTGCTCGAACGAATTCCGGATGCCGGCCTGCCGCCGCGCTCAACCACTGCTATTAGAAGTTCGGGGGTATGTATGCTCCCCTACCGCATCGACCTGGCCGGCACATGGATTGACCAGCCTTATGTTTCGAAGTTTCATCCCGGCTGGGCCATTACCCTCTCACTGGAACCCATAGTGGAATACAACGAACGCTGCGGCATGAGCACCTCAACCCGCAATGCTGCAAAAAAAATATGGCCACATAACCTCCCCCTGGGCAAACCTGAAAAGCTGGCCGAAATGCTTTTTAAATATGAAAACGATCCCGGCTCGGAACTAATCAGCGGAGCACAGGACTCAATTGGTATTTGCATGCCCGGCCTGGTACGCCACTATTACGACAGTAAATACTGGCCCCTGAAAATTGAATCGGTTCACGACGAGGATATCTTCAATTGGCTGGAAGAACACATCAGCATGGTACTGCTCTGGCCTCGCCCCGACGGCCTCGATTTACTGGGAAATACCAACATCAACACAGAAAATGTAAAACGCCTTACAATCGCTGCTGAACGGGCCTGGAATGCCATCATCAATAAGGATCTGAATGCATTTGCTTCTGCTTTCCTCGATTCTTTCAGGGCACAAACAATACTGTTCCCGGCCATGCTAAATAAAAAAATTAAGGAGGTAATTGAAAGTTATAAATCAGAAGCACTTGCATGGAAACTGGCCGGAGCAGGAGGCGGTGGCTACCTCATCCTAATTTCTAAAAAACCGGTAAAAGGTGCCATGCGAATTAAAATCAGAAGAAAAGACAGCGGATTTTAAAAGTAGATGTAAATATTCAATTCGCTTTCTTTTGCCTGAATCCTCCTGAAACATTAAAATAATAACTATGAATTTTGTATCTTGATGAAAGAAAATAATAACAATCATAATCATATGAACAAAAAAGCATTAATCACCGGCATAACAGGACAGGACGGCGCCTACCTGGCCGAGTTTCTAATAAAAAAAGGATATACTGTTCACGGCATCAAACGACGTGCATCATTGTTCAATACCGACCGTATCGACCACCTCTACCAGGATCCGCACGAAGAAAACCGAAACCTCATTCTCCATTACGGCGACCTTACCGATTCAATGAACCTGACACGCATTATTCAGGAAGTGCAGCCCGACGAGATATACAATCTGGCAGCCATGAGCCATGTAAAGGTGAGTTTCGACACTCCGGAATACACGGCCAACGCTGATGGTGTAGGTACGTTGCGTATTCTGGAAGCCATACGATTGCTGGGCCTGACCCAAAAAACACGTTTCTACCAGGCTTCCACATCTGAGCTATACGGGTTGGTACAGGAAGTGCCACAAACCGAAAAAACCCCGTTTTACCCGCGTTCTCCCTATGCTGTGGCCAAGCTTTATGCCTACTGGATGACCGTGAACTATCGCGAGGCCTATAACATGCACGCCAGTAACGGGATACTATTTAACCACGAAAGCCCTATACGCGGCGAAACCTTTGTTACACGTAAAATTACCCGGGGCATTGCACGTATTGCGCTGGGAATGCAGGAAACACTTTTCCTCGGCAACCTCTCGTCGCAGCGCGACTGGGGCCATGCCAAAGACTACGTAGAGGCCATGTACCTGATGCTGCAGCAAGATAGCCCTGACGACTATGTGATTGCCACCGGCATTACCACCACCATCCGCGACTTTGTAAAAATGACTGCCGATGAAATTGGCCTCGAAATCTCGTTCACCGGCCAGGGGTCAGATGAAACCGGACACCTCACTAACATCGATGAAAAACTTTTTACTGAAAAAGTAGGTGAACAATACCTCACCAATATAAAGAAACGTGCTCAAAACTCCTCCAATTTGGAGGGAGGCAGGGAGGCGGCTCTCATCGCAGTGGATCCCAACTACTTCCGCCCCACTGAAGTGGAACTCTTGATTGGCGACGCCTCAAAAGCCCGCGATCAACTCGGCTGGACACCCGAATACGACCTCGCCGACCTTGTAAAAGACATGATGCAATCCGACATCAGCTTCATGAAAAAAGAAAGCTACCTTCAGGCAGGTGGATACAGAACAATGAATTATTTTGAATAAGAAGCCAAGCCAGCATCTCTGTTTATCAGAAGCCTGTAATTGCGAGGGAGAGAGAGGAACGAACGACCGAAGCAAACTGTTGGAATATGCAGAAACGCATAAAAAAATATGAAACAACAATGAATAAAAACAGTAAAATATACATCGCCGGCCATCGTGGCCTTGTAGGTTCAGCCATCTGGAAAAACCTTCAACAAAAAGGATACACCAACCTGATTGGTAAAACTCGTGCCGAACTCAATCTCCTGAATCAAAACGCCGTTGAACAGTTTTTTGCTGAAGAAAAGCCCGAATATGTCTTTCTGGCTGCTGCCAAAGTTGGGGGAATTGTAGCCAACAACACCTATCGCGGTGAATTCATTTACGAGAATCTTACCATTCAGAATAATATCATCCATATTGCATGGAAGCATGGAGTAAAAAAACTTTTGTTCCTTGGAAGTACCTGCATCTATCCCAAAGAGGCACCACAACCGATGAAAGAAGATTCCCTGCTTACATCGCCGCTGGAATATACCAACGAACCTTATGCTATTGCCAAAATTGCAGGCATCAAGCTGTGCGAAAGCTACAACCTGCAATATGGCACTGATTTTATTTCGGTAATGCCCACCAACCTCTACGGCCCCAACGACAATTTCGACCTGGAAAAATCGCATGTCCTCCCTGCTTTGTTACGCAAAATCCACCTTGGTAAATGCCTCGAAGACAACAATTGGCAGGCTGTCCGCAACGACTTAAATAACCGACCTATTAAAGGCATAAACGGTTCAGCAACCAACGATGAAATTTTGCACATACTTTCGAAATATGGAATTCTTCCCCCCTTGGGGGGGACTGAGGGGGGCCCTGCTGTCGAAATATGGGGCAGCGGCAAACCTTTACGCGAGTTCCTCTGGAGCGAAGAAATGGCCGACGCCTGTGTCTATCTCATGGAAAACATCAGTTTCAATGACGTAGCCCCCTCCTCGTCCTCCTTGAAGAAGAGGGATAAAGGGGAATTGAATCCCGAAATCCGTAACACCCACATCAACATTGGTACCGGTATGGAAATCTCTATAAAAAAGCTGGCTGAGTTAATCAAACAAACAGTGGGGTTCGGCGGGAACCTCGTTTTCAACACCTCCAAACCTGATGGCACCATGCGCAAACTAACCGATGTTTCCAAACTCCATGACCTCGGCTGGCAACACAAAATTGATATTGCAGAAGGTGTAAAAAAACTTTACAAATGGTATATTGATTTTCAAAAGTGAAATATTTATTATTTTCACCAGCTAAAGTTCCACGGAAGCCGATTGCCTTATTACCTTTTTATTTATGAAAATCAATTTAACAGTATTTATTGCTTTACTTTTTATTTCGGTTGCTTCGCTGTCATCGTCCGGTCAGCAGGAAAATGAGCCTTTTTCTGACGATTCAAATAAGCAATCCGATTTATCGGAAAATAGTGAAACGGCCATTTTGCGCATGCCGCACAAACTGGTTCCGGTTAACCATCCGGTTTACGATTTGCTTGGTTTTTATGAACCGGAAGGAATTTTGGAAGGATTTTTACCTCTGACAAAACCTTACACAAAAGGAACAATTGTAAATTATTTAGCTGAGTTGGCCGCAAGCAGTAAGTTGTCGGGAAGGGAAAAAAAAGTTGTTTTGAGCTACCTGAATGATTTTTACCGGCCGGTAAACGGTTTTATTATCAAAGATCATGAGGGAAATCAAACCTACACGGTTTTTGGAGCGGGTGCAACAATTGCAGCAACCATCGGAGCCGGTGACAATGCCTCCTTTTCAACTTCAAATATTGCCGAACCATTTGTTGGAGGCGATTTGGGTAATCACATCACTTATTTTGCCTCCATGGGAGTTGCCATCGATCGTCTTGCGCCCGACCTGTTTTACCACAGCTATGTGAAAGACGGTGAAGTACATTTCCCTTACCAGTCGGTTGGCTACGGATTTCATCCCTACCAGTTTGCTTACGAAACCATGTGGGCGCATGTCAATGCATCCGGAAAATCAGGAGAAGGGCGCCCTGTTCAAAATGGAGATTTAACAGCAGGCTTAATTTACCGCTCAGAAATGAGCGGCTCCTGGTTTAACAATTCCCTGAGAATCAGTTTCCACAACCAGCAGCGTTCGTGGGGAGTAGCCCGCGATAACCTGACCCTATCTGCCCGGGCACGCCGGTTTCCGGGAATCGATATATCGGTTCAGCCAACCAGCTGGCTGCGCTATTCGTTTTTAACCGGCTCGCTGTTTTCCTATGCCAACCAGCGCTCCAACTATAAAAAAGATATTTATGGCTACGATCTGGGAAATGTGCAAAAAAACATGACCCTTCACATGCTTGAACTCACACTGGGCAAGCACCTGCGACTTGCGGCAACAGGTGGAAATATCTGGTCGAAACGCCTTGAACTGGCCTATTTAATGCCATTTGTATTGCCACACTTCACGCAAATTGATGTGGGCGACCACGACAACCTCTCAATGGGGCTTGATATTTCGCTACTGTTTCCAAAATTCGGAAAAACGTGGTTTAATCTTTTTGTTGATGAATTCAGTTTCAGGGAAGAAGGTCAACTGCTGAAAATGCCGCGAAACCGTTACGCGTGGCAGTGGGGATGGAACACCAATCTTTTCAGCAATGTAATTTCCGGAACACAAACACAGCTTAGTTACACCCGTGTTACACCATTTGTATATACCCACTACCCCGAGTCAGATTTCAACCCAACAGGCACACAGCGACCGCTGGATATGACCTACTCGCACGATGAAGCAAACCTCGGTTTTTACCTGCCACCCAACTCGGGTGAATTCCGGTTAAATTTCAGCAATATTGCAATACCCGATGTTTTTTTACAGCTTGACAACCGCTTTATAATACATGGCACAAACGACCTCGCAGGTGATACCTATCAAATTTTTGGAGATATTTACAGGCACCAGTTTGGCGACGTACATGCATACCCTCTGCTCGACTTCACCAATGATGGAATATATAACTACACCTGGTTTTCTGAACTTTCAGCAGAATATAAAGCCAGATGGGTCAGTTATCTTGATTATTTCAGGCTGAAGGGTTCTCTGGGCTATTCAAAAACATGGTGGGAAACCAACCAAAGTAATGTTGCAGCCCCCAAAGGCAAATCGCTTTTCACTTTTAAATTTGGTGTAACTGTAGATTTTTAGACTCCTTAATCCGAAAAAATTTATTAACCAGGCCTTAGAGCATACCTGACAAATAACAAAAACCATCTCCTTTAAAAATAATACCCGAAAGAATTATCCTGTTATTTTTTGTTACTTTTACAAACTGTTAGAGCAATTTTTTCAAACATATTTTGTATGCAACAGAGCAATAGAAATGATAGCCTTTAGTTATATAGAGGACGCTTATTCCCTGAATTTAATTGGCAATTCAAAAATTCCAGGGAAAGAACAGGTTTTTAAAGATTGCATGATGACCTAACTGACAACACTATGGCGATTGTTTTTGTAATAATAGCATTTATAATTGGATTAATTCTGGTACTTCTTTCCATCCCTCACGTGTTAAGTGTGGCAAGGGAAAAAAAACTATACGATTCTCTTAATGATGAAAGAAAAATACACAAACAGGTGGTTCCTCCGTTAGGAGGTGTTGCCATTTTTTTTGGCTTTACACTGAGTACTATCGCCTCGATAAACGGTTACAGCTTCGATTCCCTAAAATACATTGTTGCCTCCTCGATTCTTCTTTTTTTAATTGGTCTTAAAGACGACCTGGTTGTAGTTTCTGCCAAAAAGAAACTGATTGGTCAGTTGTTCGCCGCCCTCCTGATTATTATTTCCGGAAAACTTTACTTCACCAGTTTACATGGTGTTTTCGGAATCTACGAAATCACTCCTGTTACAGGCATTTTACTGACCCTTTTTGTTATGGTGGTAATTATTAATTCCTTTAACCTGATTGATGGCATTGACGGACTAGCCTCAGGCCTGGCAATTTTATCGGCTACAGTATTCGGAGTTTGGTTTTATTTGGCCGAACAAATTCCAATGGCTATTATGTCGTTTGCCCTGGTTGGGAGCCTGACCGGATTTTTTGCCTACAATGTTTTTGGCCATAAAAACAAGCTTTTCATGGGCGACTCCGGATCGCTGGTAGTGGGATTAATCATTTCAACCCTGGTCATAAAATTCAACGAACTGAATATTGCCAATGCCGGTCCTTTCCGTATTCATGGAGCACCAGCTGTTTCATTTGTTATCATTTTGATACCGATGATTGATACACTGCGGGTAATGTCCATACGCATGCACCAAAAAAAATCACCGTTTTCACCTGACAACAATCACATTCACCACCGCTTGCTTACTCTTGTGCCACATCACTTTAAGGTTACGCTGATAATTGTGTTTGCCAATGCCATTTTAATTGTTGCAGCATTCATGTGCAATAACTATAAATTTAATGTTAACTACCTTTTTCTCAGCTTTATAATAATTGGATTTGCAGTTTCTGCTATCCCTATGGTTTTAATTAAATTCCATAAGAAAAGAAAGGAATCGTAAAAAAATCAGGGCAGGCACTACTCTTATCTATACTGTTCCACTCTTTCGTCGTCAAAAACTCCGTCCCAGTTCATGCCAAATGCAAAATTGCACCTCTTTTACCATCTTCGTACACGTAAGCTTTCATATCACGCGGAACATCTTCATATTGCATATCAATGGTTATCATATTGGCCGGCATTTGAAAAGGAAACAATGCCAACGGTTCTGCAGCTCCCGAAATAATATCCAACAATGCCTGATCTTGTACTCCAAAATGAACAAGAATGGGGTCGGTGTTTTCTTCAAAAACCTTCATGACCATCGGGTTGGAAACATAGATTATTACAATAACCGGTTGGGCTCCCGTTTTTCGTTTTGTTTCATTTACCATTTGCATGTCATACTCATTTAGCGTGGCACCTGTTTTTCCTTTGTACGAACGATTGGTGAAATCTTTAAACGGACTGTCGATAAAATCAGAATTAAAAGGTAAAATTGAATTGAGTTGAACTTGAACTTCATTACGTGAGATTTATTGGTTCATTATTTCAGTTTTAATGAAATAAAAGATAAAATGTCAAACTGACACAATATTTGTATTTTCAACCGATTGATGCAACTGAAACAAAGATTTTGTTTATTTTGCAGCAGAAAACCACTTTTTAAAAGAAATGGCAATTTTTGATTCACAGAATTATTTAAATCATATTTCACTCGACTGTGTGATTTTCGGATTTCACGATAACCAGTTGAAAGTTTTATTGCTTCAGATGAAATACACGAAAAAATGGGCGCTGCCGGGTGGTTTTGTGAAAAAAGAAGAGTCGTTTGAAGAAGCTGCGGAACGCGTGCTGAAAGAACGCACGGGACTGAAAAACATATTTTTGCAGCAATTTCATGTGTTCAGCAATCCAAAACGCTCGGAAATGAATCCGGCCGTAAAAGACCTCGAAAAATCGGGTTCCGGCGAGGGACTGAAATGGTTCAGCCAACGATTTATTTCCACAGGATTTTATGCCCTGGTAGATTTTCACAAGGTGGATCCGACCCCTGATTTTTTTTCAGACAGATGCGCATGGAAATCCCTGGATGAAATTGATCGCCTGATGATGGATCACCGGAAAATTCTGGATAAAGCACTGGAAACACTGCGGTTACACCTCAGTTATCAGCCGGTTGGATTCAATCTCCTACCTAAAAGATTTACCATGCCCGAACTGCAAAAGTTGTATGAAACCATTTTGGGCAAAAGCCTCGACCGACGCAATTTTCAACGAAAAATCCTGTCGTATAAAATTTTGAACAAGCTTGATGAGCGCAAAAAAGGAGGCGCCAACAAAGCGCCCTACCTGTATGAGTTCAACCTGGGAAATTACAATAAAGCGCTAAAGGAGGGTTTTAGCGGGAGCTGGTAAAAACCAATTATTTAAAAAGTAACGGTACAAATTCAGAGAGGTAAATCCGCCAGTTTTTCCAAATGTGGCCACCTTCGCTTTCGCGGTAAGTATATTCCATGCCCATGCTGTCGAGTTTTGCGCGGTACTGTTTTCCGGCGTCATACAAAAAATCGGTTTTTCCCATGCCAATCCAGTAAAGTTCATAGCCGTTTTCCATTTGGCGTTTCAGGGTTTCGTCGATGTTTTTATACACTTCATGCGAAACATCCTGATTGGGCAGAATGGCGGCTGAAAAAAGCCCCACATAATCGAATGTATTGGGATAGTAGCGCGAAATGTGCAACGAATGAAAACCTCCCATCGACAAGCCTGCAATGGCGCGGTTGGAATTATCTGCTTTCACGCGGTAGTTGCTTTCCACGAATTTCATGATGTCAGGAAATGAAGCTTCGTAGGTGCCGTCCATTGTTTTGGGAACCATAAACTGCGGTTTGTAAAACCCATCGGTTCCTTCACCGGGCGCAGCATCCTGAATCACGTTTCCGTTGGGCATCACCACAATCATGGGTTTGGCTTTGCCTTGCACAATCAGGTTGTCCATAATCTGAGCGGTCCGGCCAAGTGTGATCCAGGCTTCCTCGTCGCCACCGGCACCGTGTAGCAAATACAATACCGGATATTTTTCAGAACTGTTTTCGTAGCCCGGAGGTGTATAAATGGTCAACCTGCGATTTTTATTGAGTGATGGCGAACTGTACCAGCGGCGGGCAACTGTTCCGTGCGGCGCATCGTTCACTTTGTACAAATCGGCCTGGCCACCGCCAATGATAAAAATGTTCATCACCGAGGCCACATCGCGCACGATGAACGGATTGTTCGGGTCGGTTGTTTTAAAGCCGTCAATGATAAAAGAATAACTGTACAATTCCGGTTCCAGTGGTTCGGTGGTTAAACTCCAGATTCCGTTTTCACCCTTTTCCATAGCTGCCGAACCAGGTGTCCAGCCTTCGGATGGCATCCATTCTCCTGCCAGCTTCACTTCTTCGGCGTTTGGTGCATTCACCCTGAAAGTAACCGAATTATCGTCGTGGATTTCGGGCGAAACAATTTCTTCTCCTCCTGACAGCGATTGCTGGGCATAGGATGAAAAAGAAAAAAAGACAGCAACCATAAGCGTTAAAATTACATGATTCTTCATTTGGATTATTTTTATTGGATTCCGTTTTAAATGTTTTTGAATTTATTGTCCACGTAAACATAACACTTTTGTGTAAAAATGACACATTAGCCAAAAAACAAATAACTACTGTAATATTAATCAATAAAAGTTATTCAATTATCTGATTATTTGAAGTAACATCACTTTTTGATTAGTTTTGATTCGAAACAAAACAAATCATTATGGCAGCAAGAATAATTGTTTTAGGCGCCGGGCTTGTAGGCAGTGAAATTGCAAAAGACCTCTCGGCTAGCCACGAGGTAACCAGCGTTGATTTCAGCCGGAATGCGCTGAATAAACTCAACAAATTCAAACAGATTGAAACCGTTCAGTCCGACCTTAGTTCTGCTGAAGCGGTCAAAAATCTGGTTTCGGATTTTGATATTGTGGTAGGTGCGGTTCCCGGGTTTATGGGCTATAAAATCATGAAAGCCGTGATTGAAGCCGAAAAGGATATGGTTGA
Source organism: Bacteroidota bacterium (assembly GCA_051747885.1). Classification (GTDB taxonomy): domain Bacteria; phylum Bacteroidota; class Bacteroidia; order Bacteroidales; family Prolixibacteraceae; genus Tangfeifania. Next base: position 38,744 of record JBNJGR010000002.1, read on the forward strand.
TATTTCGTTTATGCCCGAAGATTTCATGCAACTGAACAGTCTGGCCAAAAAACACAAGGTTACTGTTGTTGCCGATTGTGGAGTGGCGCCGGGAATGGGCAACATCATACTGGGGCACCACAATAAAAAAATGCAGGTCAAGTCTTACGAATGTTTGGTTGGCGGATTGCCGGTGATTCGCGAATGGCCCTATGAATACAAAGCTGTTTTCTCTCCCATCGATGTGATTGAAGAATACATTCGGCCGGCACGGTTTATTCAGAATTACGAGATGGTGACCAGAGAAGCCCTTTCCGACCCGGAACTGATTCATTTTGATGAAATCGGGACGCTGGAATCGTGGAACTCCGACGGCCTGCGTTCGCTGATGCAAACCATGAAAAACATTCCGAACATGATTGAAAAAACATTGCGTTACCCGGGATGTATTGAATACCTGCGGGTTTTGCGCGAATCCGGATTTTTCTCGTATGATGAAATTGAAGTGAACGGCGCCAAAATCCGCCCAATCGATGTTACGGCAAAACTTTTGTTTCCGAAATGGGAACTCAAAAAAGGGGAAGAAGATTTTACCATTATGCGGATTGTTATAGAGGGAACAGAAAATGGCCGGCATAAAACCTGGAAATACCATTTGCTCGATCGGTTCGACCGCGAAAACAAAATCCTCTCCATGGCCCGCACAACAGGTTACACCTGCACGGCGGTGGCCAATTTGTTGCTCGATGGTGGTTTTTCAGAAAACGGAGTCAACCCACCCGAATTTATTGGCAAGGAAGATGGAAACCTCGCTTACATTCTTAAATACTTAAAGGAGAGAAATATCAACTACAGTATTGAAAACTGACACTCATTCACTTCAACCTGAAAATCAATTTCGTCGCGTGCGGGTAACCTGGCGGTTTATTTTATATGAGAAACCAATCGTAAAAAACTCTTTTAACTGAACTTTAGCCTTTTCACCTATCACTTCCCCCAAATCGTTTTCAATCGGAAACTTCACATCATCATCGTAAATCATGTGCACGAACAAACGCATATTTACATGATCATTTAATCGAATAACCACCTGGTTTTCCCAGTTAACATCAAACTTTGAAAACGGTGCCCTGAAATTGACAAACATTTTATATTTCGTTTCATAAGAAATATCGGGGGTAAAATTTTTTCTATACGAAAGGTCGGCATTCAAACCAGGAAGCCAAAACCCTTTTTTACCTTCTTCAATGCCAAATTTTGTCTGGTCAATTTTAATGGTATCCCTTACATAGACATTCTTTAAAGTAAGCGGGGCAAGAAACAGCGAAAAATTATTATTCGGCTTGTAGTCCAGCCCAATTTTAAAAAAGGTACGGGCCGGCGCCATAAAAGCTGATATTGGCTCCGATTCATCTGTTTTTGGATAATTATACCCGTTAAAAATCTGGGTTTCGTAGTTAAATTCTGTACTGTAGTACCACTTTTTAAACGCACTTAAGCCAAGGCGTGAAGTAATTTCAAACTTATCGTCATTTTTTCGCAACTGCGATTCTTTTCCACCGGGCCGGATGTATCCATTTCTAAATTCAGCCGAATTAGCCCACTTCACTTTTCCGTCGCTGTTTGAATAATTGGCAAATCCTTTTAAAACCATTAATAGTGAAAGAGCGCTCTGCCCCCCTTTTTTCCAGTTTTCAATATAGGTTTGGGTAAAGCCTACCGATCCGTCGCCACCAATTCGCCAAGGAGTAAGCACCTGGTATTTTTGGCCTACGCCCGAAAAACCGGTAATATCCCTGTTCAGGCTTTTAAAATCAAACTCTTTGGTTTCTTTTGTGGTGAAACGGTTAAAGGTGACACCGTCGTCAATCAGCAGCTGAATGGTTCGTTTGTCCAGGTTTTTCACCATGACTTTCATCGAATCGTTCTGTTCATTTTTCAGCCATACCCGCGAAAAATACTGATTGTCATTTTGCAACAAAACAGATGATTCATCGCCAACCAGGTTGGTCATTCTCAGTCTTGTGGTATCAATAAAATCGGCATATTCGATAAATTCATCCAGTATCAGATAAATTGAATCGTTTACTGCCTTAACAACAGAATCGTTATAGTTTTTCAGAATTTCAAAATTATTCACCTGCACCGAATCGGTTAACCGGTTTTTCCCGGCATCAAACTCTTGTTCCAACCTTTGCTTCCGGTAATTCTCAACCACTGAATCGCGGTAAGCCCAAATTACCGAGTCGTTATATTCTTTTCTTATTTGTTCCATGTAACGGTTACGCAAGCTGTCGAGGCGTAAAATCCGTGCAAAATCATCGGGCGACTCCATTAATGAATCCGGAATTACATCAGGTAACTGAAGACTGTCAGGAAACGCATAAGTTCCATCGCTGAACAGCTTTTCACTTTCTCCTGCTGGAATGGCTCCTGCTTTTTCTTCAATTTCTGAAACCAGTTGCAGGGGCACAGTTATGTCTTCTTCAATGTATTTTTGCCTCAGATTTTCCCATAAACTGTCAATATCATTTTGGAGGGCAGCGGCCGGGTAATACCCCGGAAGATTGAGGCTGTCGGGGACATGCTCTGGCAGGCGGTAAACAAAAAGCGATGAAGTATCATTCAATGCATCTTCCAGCCTAAAAAGGATTGTATCTATGGGTTCTTTTTCAATAAAATTCACCAAACCGCGAACCGATTCTCCTGTTTCGCCCTGGGTTACATACCAGTACCTTTCTTCACCGAAATACCTTTTCAGTAGATCAATTCCAAATTCAAGGGCTTGTTTTTCTTCATCATTCGAGCTATTATTTTGAGAAAAGCCAGCATTTACAAAAATAAAAGACAATAGCAGTAAAGCAAAATTTTTACTTATCCCTGAAACCATAGTTTAAAAGTTTTACAGCTTTTTGAGTTCAAAACGCAAAAATAGTATTTATGTTATTTAGTATATGATTTTTCGTACATTCTATTAAGTATAATCGTTATTTTCGCAGCATAAGCGATAACTTGCTGAAATAAAAACAACGGGATTATTACGAAAAATTAAGTTTTACACTACAAAAATAAAACCAGAAAAAACAAAAGCAACATGATTTCACGGGAAGAAGCTGTAAATCTGCTGGAAAAAAATGTTCAAGCCGAAAATATGCGCAAGCATTGTTATGCCTCAGAGGCGGTATTACGTGCCATTGCCAGGCACCTGGGCCGAAATGAAGACGAATGGGGCATTGCCGGCCTGTTGCACGACATTGACGTTGAAATTACCAGTGCTGATCCGAAAATCCACGGGCCTTATGCCGAAAAACTGCTGAAAGGAAAAGTTACTGACGAAATGCTGGATGCCATTGTTATGCACAACGAAATGGCCACAGGTAAAGAACGCACCACCGAATTCCAGCATGCTATGGCAGCCGGAGAAACTATTACCGGCTTAATTACAGCCACTGCCCTGATTTACCCCGGCAAAAAAAT
>JBNJGR010000002.1:42299-56725 GCA_051747885.1 Bacteroidota bacterium
GACCAAAAAAAATTCAGGCAGTTAATGGAATGCACCTCCGATGAACTTTTCTTTTTTGCCACGGGTATTCTTCGAAGAAAGGAAATTGCTGAAGAAATTGTCAGCGATGTTTTTGTAAAAACCTGGGAAAACCGAACCGAGTTATGGAAAATAAGCAACCTCAGGGCCTATCTCTTTGTAAGTGTGAAAAATGCCTGCATTTCACAAATCCGCAAAGAAAAAAATGACAAAGTGATTTCCATCGACGGGATGGAGAATTTCTGTTTTATACCTGTTGAAAGCCCGGAAAATGAATACATTGACAAGGAAACACTTTCACAAATTCACAAAGCCATTGACAAGCTTCCTCCCAAATGTAAAATGGCCTTTACCCTGGCTAAAATAAACGGGATGAAGTATAAAGAGATTGCTGAAGTGATGGAAGTTTCAGAAAAAACAGTAAACAACCACCTGGTGTATGCCATAAAAAAAATAACCGGCATACTTGGCATTAAAAACAGAAAAACACACAAACCCCAACCCTTTAAACAAGCCAGTATATTTTAATCCTTAAAAATGTCAATTCTTTTTAGGTAAATTTCTGTAGTTCTACGTCGTAATATTAGAAACGATTGCATGGAAAGTGGAGATAAAATATACGAACTCATTTCCAAAGAATTAACATCCGGAATTTCGGAGCAGGAACATTCCTTGCTGCATAATGAATTATCGGTAAACCAGAAGTTGAAAAAACAATTTCAGCTTCTGCAAAATTTTTGGTATTGCTATTTTCCTTCCCATAAACCCCACAATATAATTGAAAAGGCCGAAAAAAAGCTGGAATTCACATACGAGAATAGCTCCCGCTTTAATGCAGGATTGATTTATAAAATTTCTGCAACAATTTTCCTGATATTATCACTCGGTTTTTCAGCTTATCTTTTAACACAGGCCGAACAAAGTTACAGCGTAAATGAATATTACTGCGGGCCGGGTGAAGTGAAAGAAATAGTTTTATCCGACGGCACAAAAGTGTGGTTAAACAATAAATCATTTTTACTGGCAGTTGAACCGTTCCGGGGCGAAGAGCGAAAGGTAAAGCTCATGGGCGAAGCCTACTTTGAAGTGGAACCCGATGCCGGCAAACCATTTATTGTGGAAACCCGCAATTTAAAAACCACTGTTCTGGGAACAAAATTCAACATTATTGCATATCCTGATACGGAAGACCAGGAGATTGAGCTCTACCACGGAAAAGTAAAATTAGCATCTCAAAAAAATACAGAAAAAGAGTTGCAGCTTAATCCGGGAGAAAAAGCCCTTTTTTCTGAAAACCAAAACGAAATTAATGTATCAGCAATTGAAGCCTCAAAGCCTGCCGCATGGCGAAACGGCCTGCTGAGTTTTTCCAACGAAGAACTGTACAACATAGCCAATAAACTCGAAAGAAAATTTAAAACACCTGTTTTTATTGGTGACCAGGAAACCGGAAATTTAAGGTTCACGGCTGAGTTTGATGAAGAACCACTGGAAAAAATTTTACTCCTCTTAAAAGAGGCAAAAGCATTCAAATACGAAATTACTGACGACGGTATATTTATCCGTTCTGTGAAATAAGAAAAATACCTAAACCAATTAGAATCGACAAGGCAGCTGGCTAAACACCTCCTGCTTTTGAGAAAGATAATTGTGAGTTTTTAATTTATTATTGTTTAACAAGCTAAACCATTATTGTATGGAACAAAACACGAAAGGTTTGCTGTCCCTTTTTCTGCGACAGCTAAAAAAAATCCACCGGGTTTCAATAGCGCTGATGCTTTTGATGGCACTAGTGGTAAATGTTCAGGCCAGTTCCTATTCCGAGTCGGTTAAATTCGACCTGAAGGTGAAACAAGCCAGCCTGAAAGAAGTCTTCCAAACAATCACCGACCAGAGTGAGTTCAGGTTCATTTACAACAACGATGTTGTAAACGACAACCAAAAGGTAACTGTGAGCACAACCGATGCCAGGGTCGAGGAAATTCTCGATGAAATCCTCCCCCAGCATAAACTGGCTTACAAAGTTATCGACCGCCAGGTGATTGTATTTCCCGAAGAAGAAAAATCAGCAAAACCGGCCACATCATCATCGGTTGGCCAGCAGGAACGGACAATCTCCGGAACTGTTACCGACGAAGATGGTTCACCGCTGCCAGGAGTTTCTGTAGTTGTAAAAGGCACCACCACTGGAATTGTGACCGATGTCGATGGAAACTACACACTGGAAGTTCCAGCCGATGCACAAACACTTGTATTCTCGTTTGTGGGTATGCAAAAACAGGAAGTGGTTATTGGCAACCAAACCAACATTGATGTGACGCTGCAAGCCGAAACCATTGGTCTGGAAGAAGTAATTGCCGTGGGGTATGCCTCACAGAAAAAAGCGAACATCGTTGGTTCAGTTACCTCTGTTACCGGCGATAAGATTGAATCCATCCCTTCGTCAGATGTTACTAACGCTATTTCGGGAAGGTTACCAGGTTCAGTTGTTATCCAGGAATCGGGAGAACCCGGACAGAACGCTGCAAAAATTTTGGTCCGTGGACGCACAACCTTAGGAGATGATGATGCCAATACAGCTCCTCTGGTAGTTGTTGACGGGGTCCCTGGCCGCTCACTTAATGAGATTGACCCGGTGGACATTGAAAGTATTTCAATTTTGAAAGATGCTTCGGCAGCCATTTACGGGGCACAGGCTGCAAACGGTGTTATTTTGGTAACAACCAAATCGGGGCAAACCGGCAAACCTCAAATGCAGTACCAGTTTCACCAGGGGTTTATGAATCCGACAGTCCTTCCCAAACCACTCAATTCGGGTGATTATGCAACTATGTTGAGTGAGTATCAGGACTATGAAAATATAGAACGTACTTTCTCTGACAGGGATATTGAACTGTTCTACAGCGGGGAAGATCCCTGGGAACACCCCAACAGTGACTGGATGGGAGATTTGGTGGCTGACTGGACTACTTCGAGCAAACACAACTTTACCATAAATGGCGGTACCGCAGATGGTATGAGTTACTTTTTATCATTGGGATACAAAAACGAAGAAGCCATTTATGAGCAGGAATCGACCAATTACCAGCAATATAACATGCGGGCAAAATTAACTTTGCCAATTAATGAATGGCTTACTACTTCTATTGATTATGCAGGGTTTATTACCAGCAAGTTATATCCGACCAAGAGTGCTGGTGCTATTTACGGACAAGCCCAAAGGCTGGTTCCCACGCAATGGTCGTTCTGGCCAACCGGAGAACCGGGACCCGACATCGAGTATGGTGATAACCCGGTTGTTACATCTACACTCGAAACAGGATACGATGACCAGAAGAACTACAAAAACGAATTGACTTTCCGGGCTTCCATTAAACCTCCTATGGTAGAAGGCTTATCGATAGATGGTTTCTATACTTATGACGTCGATAATTACTACGGAAAAAGGTTCCAGAAACCGTGGATCCTTTATTTCCCGAGATGGAGCACTGCCGAGCGTAACTCCGAAGGTTTTATTACCAGCATGGAACTAACACCTACTCCACGTGGTGTACCCAGCCCGGAACTGAATGAAAATTACAACCGCACCATCCGAAAAATGGCCAATGCAAGCATCTTGTACGAGCGCGAGTTTGACGATCATTCATTATCATTATTCGGTGCTTACGAAGAATTGTCGCAGGATTACAATTATTTTGGGGCATTCCGCAGATATTATATTTCAGATGTAGTTCAAACACTGGATGCAGGCGCCGATGCCGAGAAAAACAACTGGGGCTCTATGTCGATTTACGCACGTAAATCTTGGATTGGACGTGCCAATTATAATTACAAAGGAAAATACCTTGCCGAAGTTGTTTTCCGCCGCGATGGTTCGCTGAAATTCCCGCCCGACAGCCGCTGGGGTAACTTCCCCGGATTCCTGCTGGGGTGGAGGGCTTCAGAAGAAGAATTCTGGCAGGAAAACCTTTCCTTCATCAACTATTTCAAACTTAGGGCATCTTACGGAAAAATGGGGATGGACCCCGGAAGTCCTTTCCAGTACATGAACAAATATGTATTAAGTTCAGGGATGACCTTCGGAACAGGAAAAGTTGTTGAAACGATTGTTGAACAGAGTGGAGTAGCCAATCCCTTTATTACCTGGGAAAAACAAACCACTTACAATTTCGGATTCGATTCGCAATTACTGGATGATATGTTCTCTTTGAATACTGAATTCTTCTACAATAAACGTTCAGACATCCTCGCACCGAGGAACGCTTCTGTACCGGGATTTACCGGACTGGCACTTCCTGACGAAAACATAGCAGAAGTAGATAACCGTGGTTTTGAAATTGAAGCCGGATACCATAAAGAAGTGAACAATGAATTCCGTTTCGACCTGACAGGGAATATTGCTTACAACCACAACGAAGTGGTATTTATGGACGAACCCGAAAGGTCGGTTCCATGGCAACAACGCACCGGCCATCCGTATGGCGCTGAATTGCTTTACAACGCAATCGGTATTTTTGCCGACGAGGCTGAAGTGGAGAGTTATCCGAGCTGGGATGGCGCCAAACCCGGCGATGTCATTTTTGAAGATGTGAATGATGACGGAGAAATAGACAGCGATGACCGCATTCTGTTAGACAAAACCGATGCACCGGAAATTTTCTACGGTATTTCATTCGATGCTACCTGGAAAAACTGGACTTTATCGCTTTTGGCACAAGGCCAGGGAACCTATTACCGGATGAACATTCAGGACGAACGCCGCGGGGAAGCCGGGAACTATATGCAGTGGCAGTTTGATAACCGCTGGACTCCCGACAACAGGGAAACTGATGTAGCAAGAGCCTATAACCGTAACGACCAGTATTGGGCATTTGCTGTAAACAACAATACATACCACTGGGATAACATGGCTTACTGCCGTTTGAAAAATGCTGTTCTAACCTACAATATTCCCGAAAGTATTGTTCAAAATGTTGGGATATCAAGGGCTGCAATCTATTTTTCAGGTAACAATTTATTCCTGATTTATTCGGCACAAAAGAACTTCGATCCGGAAATTGGAGCTCACATGACTTACCCGGCTGTAAGAACTCTTGCAATTGGTGCCAGAATTACATTTTAATAATATCGTGAACTTGAAAAAAATATAATATGAAAAAAACATTAGGATATTCAATAATAATGTTGGTGCTGTTATTTGCATCAAACTCATGTGAGGATGTTCTCGATCAAAAAGCGGTTGACTCTTTTAACGAAGAATCCGTTTTCGAGGATGTTAATCTCACGGAAGCATTTCTTGGAAAATGCTACGACTATATAGGTGGCCAGGGAGGATGGTGGAATACCACAAACTCCGGCACATTAGGATTAAGAGAAGATTTACTGGCTGCGGCCACAGATGAGGCATTGTGCATTCACCGTCCGGGAGAATATACGTTTGTAAAAGGTACTTTAAGCCCTGACCAAATGGGGCACTTCGGGAACCCGCGTTTCGATTTTATCCGCTGGGAAGCATTGTATTCCAATATAAAAAATGTAAATATATTGCTGGCTAATATCGATGATGTACCTACTACTATTGACCCCGAGGTAGAACAACTCGAGAGAATAAAGGGAGAGGCTTACTTCATCAGAGCGTTCGACTATGTTAATCTGATGCGTTCTTATGGTGGGCTTATATTAATTGACGAACCTTTTGAATTGGATCAGGATTTCCTGTCTATTCAACGTTCATCGATTGATGAAACACTCGACTTTATTCTATCCGATATTGATCAGGCCATCGCCCTGCTTCCTGAAAAAGACGGAATTGAGCAGGGACGTGCCACCAAGGGCGCCGCTGCAGCTTTGAAATCGAGAATTTTGAGCTGGAGTACCGGTATTTTAATGCACGGAGATTATTCATCCGATCCGCTGGTTTCCTTCCAGTCGTATTCACGCGAATCGTTATTGCAGCAGGCAAAAACAGCTGCAAAAGATATCATGGATGGAACATACGGACATTATGCCTTAACCGGTTCCACCGACGATCCGCCAACAAATATGACCGAAGAAGAAGTAAAAGCGTATGCCGATAACTTTACCAGTATTTTCACACAAACCGGTGAATGGAACGATGAAGTGATGTGGGGTGTTCAGCACACACAATCGGAAGGAAATCTGGTAAGACAAAATCAGTGGTGGGGTCCCAATGGTTACCACAACTGGGGAAACAATAACCCGCTGGAACCGGTGGTGCGGAAATTTGAAATGAAAGACGGGTCACCGTTCGATTGGGACAAATACAATCCGGGCGATGAATACGTGCGCGAATTTTCAGAAGAAGAACTGGAAGAGGATCCGGAAAGAAATCCTTACAATGGACGCGAGCCAAGGTTTTATGCTACCGTTTTATACGATGGTGCTCCCTGGCAACCCCGTCCTAGTGATATGGCCGGGTATGATCCACACAACAGAGTACAAACCGGATTTTACGTCCACGATGATGGTTCGCAAACAGCCGGTATCGATACTCGTCAGGCTGAAATTGAAGGATGGAACGGAACCAAAAACGGATATTACATCCGTAAGTATATGGAGTTCGATATTGATGGACAATATTTCCAAAACAGGAATACTTGGGTTGAACTCCGTTATGCCGAAGTTGTCATGGATTATGCCGAAGCGTGTATCGAGCTCGGTGAAGTTCAGGATGGCATTGACGCCCTGAACATGATACGTAACCGCGCAGGGCTGCCAGACAGGGAGACTGCCGACCAGGATCAGGCCAGGGAGTGGTACCGCCAGGAACGTCAGCTGGAATTCTTTGGCGAAGGAGACCGCTGGTATATGATTCGTAAGTGGATGATTGCCGATGAGGTTATTACCGATGTTCATCCAATGCGAATTTACCACTATGATGATGGAAGTACCAAATGGCATTATGATACATCTACTACACCCGACAACAGAGAGTGGAAAGAAGCTGCATATTGGCTGCCCATTTCAAGAACTGAAATGAATAAGGCACCACAGCTAACGCAAAATCCCGGTTACTAGGATAAGTTTAGTTAGAATAAAATTAGAAAGACCGGCTCATTGAGCCGGTCTTTTTAAATTGGACCAATTCATTTAGTAAAAAACACAATAAGAATAAAACCAGCAACATGATTAAATTCAAACTTTCCTCGATGATGCTCCTCCAATATATGATGTACGCCGTTTGGTGGGTTCCACTGGCAGCTTACCTCACGAACCTTGAAGTTGGGAGTACCCAAAAAGCACTTATTCTAAGCTCGATGGCCATTGGCTGCATGGCCTCGCCCCTGGTGGGCATGCTGGCCGACCGGTTTTTTGCGGCGCAAAAAGTACTGGCGGGTTTGAATTTTATTCATGCTGCCATGCTGCTTTGGGCAGGAACTACCAACAACCCCAATATTTTATTCCTCTGCCTGCTGCTGGGCATGCTGGCCTATATGCCTTCGTGGAGCCTGACAAGCGCCATTGCCATGGCACACCTGCCATCGGAAGACTTCCCAAAAATCAGGGTGTTTGGCTCCATCGGATGGGTGGCATCGGGGTTATTCAGTATTATTTTCATCCGGTTTTTAAACACCGATTTCGACGGAACCAACATTCCGTTTTATTGCGGTGCCGGGGTAAGCCTTTTTGCTGTTTTTACCAACCTGACACTGCCCGATACACCGCCACTGGCAAAAGGACAAAAAGCCACGCTCATCGATGCATTCGGACTGGGAACCGTGCAATTGATGAAAAACAAAAATTTCGCAATCTTCATCGTTCTCTCCTTCCTGTCGATGATCCCGTTTGCCATGTACTATTCCTATTTTTCAGAATTTCTTCTTTTCATCGAAACGAAATACATTTCAGTTACCATTAACTGGGGCGTACTCTTCGAAATGGGTTTCATGCTGCTTGTGCCTGTTGCCATTAAAAAATTCGGGTTGCGCAAAACCATGATTTACGGACTGGTGGCATTAGTTATCCGTTACCTGTCATTTTACGCAGGTGGTGTGGTTACCCAACCCTGGATGTATTACATCGGTATTCTGATTCACGGGCTCATTTTCGGTTTCTTTTATGTGGGCGGACAAATTTACATCGATAAAAAAGCGCCCAAACATCTGAAGTCGCAGGCGCAGGGTTTTATTTTCCTGGTCACTTTCGGACTGGGGCTGCTCGCTGGCAATTTCCTTTGTGCCGAACTTATCGACTATTATCATACTGATGCAGGATATAACTGGGATGCTATCTGGGGAATCACCACATTGTTCTCGGCAGTACTGCTCATCCTTTTTGTTGCGCTTTTCAGAAATATTGATGTGGACTAAAACACATTCTATTTGAAAAACAGGTAATACCAAAATGTATCGGAAAAGTCGCGGTAAAGCGCCCGCTGCGCCCGCTCCCGCGATGAACTGTTTTGCTGAAAAACCTGGTAATACTGCCTGAAACGCTGTTCAACCTGTGGATTGATTTTCAGGTACTCTAACTCGGGGAAAGGCCCCATCTGCAGCTGTTTGTAGCCTACTGCAGCTTCCTGAATATGGAGGGGGATTTTTCTGTAACCGGATTTTTCGAGCAACGGCAGATTTTCAACGATGCCTTCAATATCTTTTTGTAGCAGCTGCCAGGCAAACTGGTATTCCAGCGCAAAAACATGGGATGAATCGGCGGAAACAAGGTGTTCGAGGTTAGCCGCCGGATCTTCAGAAAGCACAAAAAAATCAGATTTTGGTTTCAATCGTTTTTTTTCGCCCAGCTCGGGATGGGTGTTAACAGCTTCATCGTCATACAGCAGTTTTTCAAAAGCGCCGGCTTCTTTCCGGTAAAAAATCGTTTGCTTTAGCGTGTGAATGTATTTTTGTGCCACCTCGTAATTTCCGTTAATCAATTCTGTTTTAATCAACATTTTCAGCACCTCAGGAGTGAGGCCACGCATTACCATGTATTCATAAGCCCAGCGCTGCGCTTCGTTAATTATTCCTACCGTATAATAAAAATAGCCGCCGCGTTTTAATACCTCGCCCACCATTTCCCACTCCAGAAAAAGTGTTCCGCCATCCGGGTCCTGCGGAAATTCAAATAGCCGTTCAGTAAGCTGGCCGGTTTCGGCCAGCGCAATATTATTCAGATAAATAGTGAGTATGTTTGTAGGCGGGAACGCCTCATTAAATGCAATCAGTTTTTCGTATTGCTGCTTGTAAAACAGCTCTTCCACATGAAAATAGTGACTGTTTTTTTTGTCGATTCCGGGAACAAGTGCCAATGCTAAACCAATTAAAATGATAAACGGCACCCCTTGCAACCAGTTGGTTTTTTTATTCTTTTTATGCTGATAACCTTTAACCTTAAACATTGAGAGAACCGGAAGCAGCAAAATAAGGAAAACAAGTGCAGAAAGTTCTTTTAACTGCATTCCGGTTTTCTGCGCTTCTATGGGATGAATCAACAGATTGGCAGGAGTTTGATAAAACAGAAATTCCATTGAAATGTAAAAAACGACTGCGCTTAAAATCAGGACCGACACTACTTTTTTCCACCAATGCTCATTCCTCACTGCAACCAGGTGCAATACAAGCAGAGCCAGAAAAATCCACGAAAAGCCACCGGTTAAAATATACCATAGCGGAAACAGGAGCACCGGAATCCATTCCAGCCTCTTTCTGAGGAATCGTAAAGTGAGATAAAAAAACAACAGCTGCAGGAAAATTCCAACATTGTTAACTGCAGCATACTGGTAGTTGGCTTGCAGGTAAACCATTCCCGCCCCAATTAAAAACGGGAAAAGAATTGCCGGCCTTCCTGTTTTGATTTTTACAATTCGGGCCACCAAAAGAACCGAGGCGAAAATAATCAGTCCCATCAGTACCGGCCCTGTAAGTTTGTGGTAGTAGAAAGCCGACACCAAATTGCCGAGGTATTCCAAAAAGCCGCCCGGCTGATCGAAATGTTCTTTTAAATACGATAAGGAGACCAAAAACAGCGACGCTTTTTCCTGATAAAAGAAGATATAGTTGGCAAACCAGTAGAAATAGAATACTGTTCCGACAAAAAAAAGCAGGTAAGGCAAAAGGTGTAAAAATCGGTTGGTTTTCAGGTTAGTTGCGCTCATCAAACTAAATCATTTATTTCTCAATTTCTGCCCATTGGGCCTGTAAAGCCTGGCTTTCGGCTGTTCTCCGGAGCTCACCAGGGGTAAATGAAATTTCGGTGGTTGCAAACTCAGGAATATTGAAGGTTTTTATAAACCGGCTGTAAAACAGGGGATCTTCCTGTGGCACCACAAAAGGTTTACCGGTGTTCCCATTTTGATCTACCCATGCAATATATGGCCTTGCCGAAAGTCCGTCGCCACGCTTGCTGCTAAACATCAGCCATCTTCCGTTCGACGACCATGAGTGATAACTTTCGGTAAAATCACTGTTTACATTATTTAATTTCGCTACGGAAAAATCAGCAAGATCAACAGAATACAAATCGGCCTCTTTATGCCATATCGGGAAACAACCGTAATCGTGCAATGTAAAAACAAGCGATTTACCGTCGGGTGAAATGCGCGGAAAAGAGACACTTGAGTTTTCAGACGAGGCATCAAAAACAAGCTCAGTCTCCCCGAATTTCCGGGTTTCAGGATGAAAGGAAACCCGGCACAAATTGTATTTAATGTCCTTGTAATCGTATTCCTCGCCAATCTGGTCAGCACGGCAAAAATAGAGGTACTTCCCCTCGGGCGACCATTCCGGGTAAGTATCCATAAATTGTTCGTTATTGCCAACCGGCACATCCATCATCTCGTTGGTTTGGGTATCGTACATGACCAGCGATGAATTCAGGTCGGAAACCTCGATTTTTTTTGATTCGGATGCATGAAACTGCTGCACCACTTTATTCGACGAAAAAGCCACGTAGTTACCCGATGGATGCCAGCGCGGATAAACCGCCCCGTTTTGCATCTCTTCCGTTTTCAGGTCAACTTTTTGCAACTCGCCGTTATCCCAAAAATAGGTGCCGCCATGCGAACCACGTACGTGAAATAAAAATTTTTCGGTATTCTGATGGGTGAACGAGTGGCAGTTTACACAGTTCTGCTCCAGCACGTTGTTTTCAATCACTGTTTTTTCCTGAAAGCTCGCGAGGTTCCGCTGCACAATGCTGATTTCGGTCCAGCTCTCGTAACCCGGATGCAGCAAACGGTAATACAAGTAAGGATCAACTTTGTTGCTGCTCACTGTTTGAGAGAATGGTTCAAACTGCTCCCACTCCCTTTCATTCTCTACGTAAACAGTAAAAACCAACTGATTCCCTTTGTTTTCTTCCAGCAATTTTTTCCATTTTCTTTCGGAAAACTGAATTTTGCCATCACTTGATGAAGCTGTCAACGCAGCGCCTTTATTTCCTTCAACAATTGCAAAAAAGGCATCCCCTTCTTCTTCAATAAAAAAATTGAGCGGGGCAATATTCACTGGAACTGTAATTTCAGAATAATCGGGTATCAGAGAAGGAATCCGGTTCACCGGAGTGCTGTCCTCGTCAGGTTTCTCAGTGCATGAAAAAAGCACTAAAATCAGCAAAACAAAATATGCAGGAATTCTGATTTTCATAAACGTTGAAATTAGGCAAAAAAAATTAAACTAAGGAAAAGTAGCATGATTAAACAGAATGTGAGATTTAAACACCGGAGCACCAAATTCAAAGAACGGAACCCGATCTTTTTATAAGTTCGATGTCATTTTTTAAGGTTTTAGTAGATTTACAGCTTAAATTAAACCAAAATGAAAATAACAATCAAATCCTTCCTTTTGCTTCTCCTGTCTGTTCTTATCTCCGGAAAAATATTTTCTGAGGAAAAGGAAAAACTGGTAATTGAAAATGAAGTGATGTCGAAAGTATTCAGTTTTAACACTGAAACCCCCGGAGTAATTACTGTTTCGCTTCTTGAAAATCCGGCCAAAGAGAAACTGACTTCCGAAAATCCGGCACCCTTTTTCGAATTTGTCATCAATAACAAATTGGTAACTGCCAGCGACCCTGTATGGGTTTTCAAAGAACACACTACCCGGAAAATGCGAAACGCAGGAACAGAACATCAAATTATTTTTGAGGGAAAAGTTGAGCCGGTTAGCGGGTTGCAAATCATTTTATACCAGCAAATTTTTCAGAATTCTACATTGATGCGTGAGAAACTGGTTTTAAAATCTAAAAACAAGTCATTTAAACTGAATAAATTAAACGGAGAGCTGCATTTCAAATTCCCGGTTTACTCTATTCAAAATAAGGAAGATTTCCCGACAGAATTAACCGAGATCCGCATAGCGACCTGGGAGAAAAAACCTGTCACTTTTGGAGAAGAAAAAAAAGGGAACCACATGTATTACCCCGACATCAGAAATTTTAAAGTTGATGATATCCTTTCGCCGGTGAAAGGTCCCGTCTCTATTGTTTCGAATGGCGAAACAAGTTGGTTCACCGCCTACGAACACGCTTCGCAAGATAACCTGAACGGACTTTTTGATGAGCAGAAGAAAGGTGAGGGAAACATGATAAACGACGCCATGCAGGGAACAAAAGGCGTTTTTAATTTTCCGGTATCCATAGAAGATTTCAAATTTCTGGGAATTAACGCAGAAACAAAAAATGAGAACATCGATATTTCAGTAGATATTTTAAGAGGCGGCTATCTCGATGGTGAAACAATCGATCCGGAGCATCCTTACTCCAGTGTTTGGACAGCAACCGGTTTTTACTACGGCAATGATCTTGAAGAAGGTAAATGGATGTTACGCCATTACCTGTTTAGCCAGATTTGCGAAAAGCAGGCTTCACGAAAACCTGAATATTATTACAACACCTGGGGAATGCAGCGCCAGGATCAGAACAAACCGCTTCGGGGAATTTTAACTTACGAGCGGATTTTCGAAGAAATTGAATACGCGGCTGAACTGGGTGTGGATATTTTTGTGCTCGACGACGGCTGGGAAAATGCCATGGGCGAATGGTTCCCGCACAAAGAACGTTTCCCTGAGGGACTGGCTCCCATAAAAAAACACCTCGACAATTACGGAATGAAAATGGGACTCTGGTATTCGCCCATGGGAATTAATTCTACCACACAACGCTACAAAAACCATCCTGAATGGGTGATAAAAGATTCGGAAGGAAATCCGATTAAGGCACAGTGGGGGCACCCGGCATTCGATTTTGTGAGCGGCTTTTTCGATGTTTTTGTTGAAGATTGCAAAAAAATGATTGACGAAGGCTGCCTGTTTATGAAATGGGATGCCATCAATACATTTTACAGCAGCCTTCCCAACCTGGAACACGGTTCCGATAAATATTCTGAAACTGAACACAGGGCACGGTACGAATATTTGCTCCCGGTTTACGTAGTACGGGCCATGGAAATTTTAACCGATTATGAACCTGACCTGGTAATTGAAGTCGACCTCACCGAAGCACGCCGAGTGATGGTGGGATTGGCGCCACTGAGCCAGGGGAAACTGTTCTGGATGAATAACGGCGCAAGCTGGTATAACGATTATACCACCTACCGCACCAAATCGATGCGCACCATTGCCAATGAGTTTGCCGGAATCATTCCGCTTGAATTGTTTACTTACGCCAATTATCCGCAAAATGAAGCAGGTGCAATGAAGTATAATGTACACAATTCCATTTTGGCTGGCCACGGATTTTGGGGAAACTTGCAACTCATGACCTCCGAAGAGCGAAAATGGGTAAACAAGCAGGTTGAGCATTCAAAAAGTATTTTGCATTCAATCGTAAAAACAAAACCGCAGGTGATTGGCGAAGTAGGCGATTCTCCTGAGATTTATACGATTGTCAATGCTGAATCGGCAACAGGCCAGGTGATCGCATTTTCCGAAAATCCGGTTCAAAAAGAACATTCTATTGAGGTAAACACAGACAGGCTTCTCGGAGTTTTAAATCATCCGTATTCAGCTGAAAACTTCCAGCTTAAACTTCCTTTTAATTTTCAGGAAAAAGAGTCATCGGCAGCGGCGTATATTTTAAAAAATCCTTTTAACTATTTGGGAAACAAATCAATTATTGCCTCGGATGTTTCAATTGATGAAATTGATGCAGAAAAATATAAGCTGACTTACCATCTTAAAGAACCGGGTGAACAAAAAATAAGGTGGGCTAAAAGATTAGGCAAACCTGAAGTAAAATGTTCAGGCAAAATGAAATACACCATCGAAGAGAATAAGAAAGAATATTTTATTACGATTCAAACAACCAAAAAAAATTCAGAAATTACTTTGGAGAAATAATACAAAAAACACATCTTAATACGTAAAACTCACAAAAGCCACTTTTTTCGAATCGGGACTCCAGGAGGGTACATTAAGCGTTCCCTGGCCGCCGTACAAAAAGGCAACCGTTTT
>JBNJGR010000003.1:0-55446 GCA_051747885.1 Bacteroidota bacterium
TTCTCAAACAGTTATTACAGAAAATGATACTTTTCCGGCTGAAGATACAGTACGGTTAATAGTTCCCGAACATCGCGGTGATGTACAATGGCAATTAAGCAACGATTCATTATCCTGGATTGATATACCAAACGAAACATCCGATACCTTCTTACTGAATCCGATCGAACTACAAGGTTATTTTCGGGCAGTAATTTCTGAAGGCTCATGTGCTCCTGTGTATTCAAGTATAGCTAGGTTAAAATTCGCAATCCCGGTAATTTCAACTTTGCCCGCTGAGGCAATAGAACTGAATTCAGCAACACTTGCTGGAAATATTTCGGATGATGGCGGAGCAGAAGTAACCACAAGGGGATTTTACTGGAGCCAAACCAACGAAGTGCCCGATGAAAATGACAATATTGAAGACGCCGGCAGTGGAGCCGGTAATTTCACTTTTGCATTAGCAGGACTCAATCCTAATACGACCTACTATTTCAGGGCTTTTGCTGAAAATGAAAAAGGTACTGCTTTGGGAAATATTGTAAGTTTTAAAACATCAGTAAACATGCCTGAAGTTGTCACTTTAGAAGTAAAAAACATTACTGAAAACGCTGCTACCTTTTACGGAGAAGTTACAGACGACGGTGGCGCTGAAATAACTTCACGAGGATTTTACTGGAGCGAACTCGATGAAACCCCAGACAACAATGATAATGTATCATCCTCAGGTGATGGTTTGGGTAGTTTTCAAAAATCATTAAGTGGATTAAAACCCAATACCACCTATTATGTAGCTGCATTTGCAATTTCAAACCAGGGTACAACCACAGGAAATGTAGTAGAATTTACAACTAATGAGGAACAAACCGCCGAAACCAGCACAATTGATTACGAAGGAAAAACCTACAAAACTGTAAAAATTGGCAACCAATGGTGGATGGCAGAAAACCTTGCTTATTTGCCAAGCGTGAGCCCCGGTTCTGAAGGTTCAAATACAACTCCTTATTATTATGTTTATGGTTACAATGGCACAAGTGTAAGTGCAGCAAAAGCATCCGACAAATACAGCAAATACGGAGTTTTGTACAACTGGGAAGCCGCCAAAACAGCCTGCCCTCCGGGATGGCATCTGCCTACTGATTCTGAATGGGAACAGTTGGCCAGTTTTATCAGTGATGGCAGATATTCCAAAGACGGAGATGGCACCTGGAGTACACTTGGCAAACACCTGAAAGCAAAAGATGGATGGTACGTATTTGCTGGTTTCCCTGGCAATGGCATCGATGACTATGAATTCACAGCCCTGCCGGGTGGATTCCGCGGCCTTAACAGGGATAATGAGCCCGGCTCAATGGGATTCCATGATGAAATGGGACTTGGAGGCTGGTGGTCTGCCACGCAGTATGACAACAATAATGCATGGGGCAGAATTTTAATTGGGCAAACCAATGATATGTACCGCCCCTACCGCGAAAAATCATCAGGTGCAAGTGTGCGATGTGTGAAGGATTAAACGCATTTAGTTAAAAAAAATGCAAAACATATATTCCAAATATTTTTCGGAGGAATCGCTCTGGAAAAAAATCAGGCAGTATTCAAAAACAGCAGGAACAACCGTTGTATATGCCGCTTTGCTTCTGTTTTATGTTATGAAATCAAAAGAAGTAACGGTTAAAACAAAAGTATCGATTGCGGCTGCACTCGGTTATTTTATACTACCCACCGATGCTATTTTCGACCTAACACCATTAGTTGGTTATACCGATGATTTGGGAGTACTGATTTTTGCCCTCTCGCAGGTTTCATCAAGTATCACTCCTGAAATTAAAAACAAAGCAAGGACAAAACTGGGTGAATGGTTTGGTGAAATAAACGAAGATGAACTTCATGACTTAGAAAATAAAATATTCTGAACTAAAGATTTAATCTCCACTATTTCACTCCCTTAATTAATGTTAATTTTTAGCAGTTGTCTTTTTATGGCACCTTTTTTGGGTTTATTCAAAAGAACATTGCTTAACATCTATAAGAACACTATGTTAGTTTTGTTCGGTTTAACATGACTTTGATCCGCAATTTATGCGGAAAGTTTTTCTGTTTTTCTAACGAAGGATAAACAACCCCTTCGAACTTGTTTGGTAAATAGCCGGTTAATAACCGGCTATTTTTCTATTGTGAATTTTGCTTATCTCTTCTCATACAAAATGTGCACTTTATGACGGCAGTAAAATTTTCAACATGGGTTAAATCATTTACCTTTGCCGTTTAAATTCCTGGAAAATGATTGATTTTACACTTCTACAATGGGTGCTCCTTTTTTTTTGCGCCATGTTTATTGGCATGTCGAAAGTAGGAGTCCCCGGAATATCACTGATTGTTGTTCCTGTGCTGGCAATTATTTTCGGAGGCAAAGCATCTACCGGTATTTTACTGCCAATACTTATGATGGCCGACTGGTTTGGAGTTGGTTACTATCACCGCCACGCAAAATGGAACTATTTATGGAAACTGCTCCCCTGGGCTTTCTTAGGTGTAGGAATTGCCTTGTGGGTAGGCGAAGTAGTTAATGACGAATGGTTTAAAAATATCATTGCTATTGTTGTTTTTATTTGCATTGGATTAATGCTTTGGAAAGACCGTAAAAAAAGTGCTAATTTTTTCCCTGATACCTGGTGGTTTGCTGCCTCAATGGGAGTTTTGGGAGGTTTTGCAACTATGATTGGAAATGTTGCCGGCCCTATATTTGCCATCTATTTATTGGCTATGCATCTTCCCAAAAACAATTTTATTGGCACGCAGGCCTGGTTCTTTCTAATCATTAATGCCAGTAAATTTCCATTACACATTTTAATATGGAAAACCATTAACTGGCAAACACTTAAACTCGATTTGCTGCTTTTGCCCGGAATTGCGCTGGGCGCGTTGCTGGGAATCTGGCTCGTAAAAAAAATACCCGATAAAACATACCGGGCTTTCGTGATTATTGTTACTGTGTTGTCTGCATTTCTTTTGCTGATTTAATACGTAACCGTAAAATGTGTTTTTGTACATTTGCAAAAAATAAGATCAAAACACAAATCAGGTAAAACAATTGCTAACAATTAAAAAAATGGAACCGCTCACTCTTTTTTTCAAGGATATAAAAATTGAGAGGATACTTGATATTGGAACCGGCAGTGGAGATTTCATAAACACTTTGAAAGAAACATTTGCTAATGCCAAAATTACGGCTGTTGACCCTGATAAGGATTCGTTAGCAACTGCACGAACCAGGTTTCCTGATATCACCTTTAGTGAGATGGTTGCAGAAAACCTGCAGTTCGATGATAATTCATTCGATTTGGTAAGTATTTCAATGGCCTTGCACCACCTGCACAAAATCAGAAAAGGGTTGAAAGAAATGAAAAGGGTGGTAAAACCCGGAGGGTGGATAATTATACATGAATTAATAAGCGACAATTTAAATCCGGCACAGGAAGTGCATAAAATGTACCATCATTTTAAGAGCCGCATCGATCGTATGACAGGCATTTGCCACCGCGAAACTTTTACAAAAAATGCCATCCTGCAAATGCTGAAAACAGCTGTAATTCCCGTACAATTCTTTTTTGAATACAATCAGGAAATTAATCTTACTGAAAGCAACGAAGAACTTGAACAAAGGGTAAAAAAAATGGAAAAGGCGCTTGAAAGGATAAAAGGCCGGAAAGAATACGAACTGATGAAACCTGAAATTGACACTTTCAAAGAAAAAGCAAGTGTACATGGGTTCCAGCCTGCAACAAAACTGGTGATTGCCGGAAGGGTAAAATCAACCACTGCTTAATGCTTCAGCACCACTAACAATTTCGAGTATTTCATTTGTTATTGATTCCTGCCGTTCTTTGTTATATTGAAGTGTAAGATCTTTAATCAATTCGGTTGCATTATCGGTTGCCTGGTGCATGGCGGTCATTCTCGCCCCGTGTTCGGCGGCGTGCGAATCGAGCAGAGCCTTGTAAAACTGAATTTTCAATGAACGGGGAATTAGTTCACGAACAATAAACTCTTTTGAAGGCTCAAAAATATAATCGGTGAATTCAGAAGTTTCATTTTTGTCATCCATTTCAACCGGTAAAAACTGTTCAGCAGTATTTATTTGAACGGCTGCATTTTGAAACTGATTGTACACCAAGTCGACACGATCGTAATTTTTGTCGGTAAAAGCTTTCATAATGGCTGTTGCCAGTTCGGTCACATGGTCAAAATCGAGGTGGTCAAACAACTCACTTTTACTTTCAATTACGTTCATTTCCCGCAACTTAACCTGTCGCTCCCCTTGCTTGCCAATGCACAAAAATTCAACATTCCCCAACCTGTTTTGCATGCTGTAATTTGCTTTTACATGCTCAACGGCTTTTTTGGCAATGTTTAAATTAAATCCACCGCAAAGACCGCGGTTCGACGAGATAAGAATAATCAATACTTTTTCAGGATCCCGGGGTTGTGTATAAACTGAACCTGCCTCATTTTCAAGGCTGCCACTTAGCGAAACAAGAATCTCATGCAATTTGCCGGCATAAGGCCTGATTTTTAAAATAGCATCCTGAGCTTTTTTCAGCTTGGCTGCCGAAACCATTTTCATTGCACTGGTAACCTGCCGGGTGGTTTTTACCGATACAATGCGTGTGCGTATTTCTTTTAAACCAGCCATATTATATTAATCCTCCGGTGCAGTTTTCTTTTTATATTTTTCGACTAGCTCCCGGGCTACATCTTTTAGCACTTGTTCAATTTTATCAGTTAAATTACCCTGTCTGATTGAGTCCAATACATCGCGATGTTCCATTTCCATCAGCTCAAGAAAAGCGTTTTCGAATTCTTTTATCTTTTCAACCGGAACAAACCTCAACAACTCATTCACCCCGCAATAAATTATTGCAACCTGATGTTCAACCCGCATGGGTGCGTATTGCTTTTGCTTCAATATTTCCACGTTTTTGCGCCCTTTATCGAGAACACGCATTGTGGCCGCATCGAGGTCGGAACCAAATTTTGAAAAAGCTTCAAGTTCACGAAACTGAGCCTGATCGAGTTTAAGTGTGCCCGACATTTTTTTCATGGACTTAATCTGCGCGTTTCCACCTACCCGGGATACTGAAATACCAACATTAATTGCCGGTCGCACTCCCGAGTTGAACAGGTTGGAGTCGAGAAAAATTTGCCCGTCGGTAATTGAAATTACATTGGTTGGAATGTAAGCCGAAACATCTCCAGCCTGTGTTTCAATAATCGGCAGCGCAGTTATTGAACCTCCCCCTTTTACTTTCCCTTTCAGGCCTTCAGGAAGGTCATTCATCTGCTTTGCAATTTCATCCGATTCAATAATTTTTGCTGCCCGCTCGAGCAGGCGCGAATGCAGGTAAAATACATCGCCCGGATAAGCTTCCCTTCCCGGAGGACGCCGTAACAGCAATGAAACTTCGCGATAAGAAACAGCCTGTTTCGAAAGGTCGTCAAGAATAATTAATGCATCGCGGCCCGTATCACGAAAATATTCCCCGATGGCCATTCCGGCATAGGGTGCATAAAATTGCAAAGCGGCCGGGTCTGAAGCTGTTGACGAAACGATTACGGTGTAATCCATTGCGCCATGTTTATTCAACGTTGAAGCAATATTTGCCACGGTAGAACCTTTTTGGCCCACTGCCACATAAATGCAATATACCGGCTCACCTTTTTCAAAATTTTCGCGCTGGTTAATAATGGTGTCGATTGCCACAGCTGTTTTACCGGTTTGGCGGTCGCCAATTATGAGCTCACGCTGGCCACGACCTATGGGAATCATGGCGTCAATTGCTTTTAAACCGGTTTGCAATGGCTGTTTTACCGGCTGTCTGAAAATTACGCCCGGGGCTTTTCGTTCAAGTGGCAGTTCAATTAAATCGCCCGAAACAGGACCTTTCCCGTCGATAGGTTCTCCAATTGTATTTATAACCCTGCCAATGAGTTTTTCCCCAACGTTTATTGAAGCAATGCGCTTGAGTCTTTTAACTGTGTCGCCTTCTTTAACGTCTTCCGATGCACCCAAAAGAACTGCACCAACATTATCTTCTTCCAGGTTTAATACAATTCCTTTTATTCCGCTTTCGAACTCAATCATCTCGTTCGATTCCACATCGGAAAGACCGTAGATACGGGCAATGCCATCGCCCACCTGCAAAACGGTACCAACCTCTTCCAGTTCTGCTTCAGACCTGAAATTTTCAAGTTGTTGTTTCAGGATTTCAGATATTTCAGCCGGTTTAATGTTTATCATTCTGTTTGCTATAAAAATCTGTTAAACTAATTTTTCATCATTTCCTGCTTAATTTTTTTAAGCTGCGTGGAAATACTTGCGTCGTATTGCTTGTCGTCGATGCGCAAAATCAGGCCACCTATAATGTGCGGACTTTCGCGAGCGGAAAGCTCCACCTCTGTTTTCAATTCATCTTCAAATATTTTTTTTGCTTTTTGCAGCAGCTTTTCATCAACAGGTTTTGCTGTGGTCAATACAGCTGTTTTTATATTTTTTTCTTTGCGGATGAGTGCAAGTGTATTTCTGCACATTGACGGGATATAGATTTCACGTTTTTTCCTTGTTACCAGTTCCAAAAAATTCATTGTTATTTCATGAATTTTTTTACTGAATATTTGCCGGATTATGCTGATTTTTTGCGAAGTGGTTACAACCGGACTTTTCAACAGCAGGTTAAATTCAACTGAATGCTTACAAACATCGGCAATCAAATCCATATCATTTTTCAGGTCAGTAAGAAGTTCTTTCTCGTTGGCCAGTGAAAAAAGGGCTTTGGCATACCTAACAGTTATTGCGCTTTCATCCATAGTGTTTTGTTAATTCAATTCAATTTCATCAACTAATCTTCTCACCATTTCCTGTTGATTCTTATCATCAGACATTTCTTTTCTGATTACTTTTTCGGCAATCATTAATGAAAGTTCAGTCATTTGCTTTTTCATTTCGTTAACGGCTTTTGCCCTTTCGTTTTGAATTTGCTGCCGGGCGTGTTCAATACTCCGCTGGGTTTCGGCCGATGCTTTTTCCCTGGCCTCGGTGATAACGCTTTCTTTCAGGTTCATTGCTTCGCGCAAAATTGATTCTTTCTCCTTACGGGCCTGTGCCAGCAATTCCTCGTTTCCGGCTCTCAGTTTATCCATTTCCTGGCGGGCTTGCTGTGCTGCATTTAATGCAGTTTCAATCGACTCCTCCCGCTCGTACAATGCATTCAGTATAGGTTTCCAGGCAAATTTTTTCAACACAAATGCCACAATTGCAAAGATGATAATCATCCAAAAAATTGTACCTACATTAGGAGTAACTAATTCCATAATCTGAACTACTTTTAAATTCTATAAAAAACAGAGACAGTACCCCGGCAATCCCGGGGTTACTGACTCAATGAGATTGTTAAACAAACAGTACAAGAGCACAAACGATTACGGCAAAGAATGAAACACCTTCAATTAGAGCCGCTGAAACAACCATACTCGAACGAATGTCTCCGCTTGCTTCGGGCTGGCGTGCAATGGCTTCCATTGCAGCTGCACCGATACGACTGATACCATAACCTGCACCAACAGCGGTTAACGCTGCTGCAAAAGCAGCAGCCAATTCTGAGTAATTCGATGCACTCGATGCACTCTCTACTACTTGAAGCAATGCAGTTAAAATAGCTGATAACATAGTTAAAAATTTAAATAATTAATATTAGTGTTCTTCTGCCGTGGCCATTCCAAAATAAAAGGCGGACAAAAGCGTGAAAACATAAGCTTGTATAAACGAAACCAACACATCAAGCAGCATAATAAAAACTGCAAAAGCAACAGATATCGGGCTCACCCCGTATCCCGCAGCAGGCCCCATTAAACTGCTGAAAATAAATATCAGACTCAGGAAAACCGTAACAATCATGTGCCCAGCAAGCATGTTGGCAAATAAACGCACCATTAAAACAAACGGTTTTGTAATCATGCCAGTTAGTTCAAGCAGGGGCATTAACGGAATTGGAAGTTTTAGAAATACGGGAACGTCCGGATTAAAAATTTCTTTCCAGTAATGTTTGTTTCCGCTAATATTGGTAACAAAAAATGTAAAAAGTGCCAGTACCATTGTAACGGCTATATTGCCGGTAACATTTGCCCCAAAAGGGAATATTGGAATCAAACCCAACAAGTTGTTCAGTAAGATAAAAAAGAAAAGTGAGAGCAGGGGAGGCATAAATTTCCGGTAATTTTTTTCGCCGATTGAGGGCTTTGCAATTTCGTCGCGGATGAAAATAATAACCGGTTCAAGCAGGTTTTGTACCCCGGATGGCGCTCTTCCCCTGTTTTGTCTTGCAGTATGTGCTGCCGAGAATAGCAGCAGGAACAGTACAATTACCGACACAAAAGCGCCGGCAATAGTTTTGGTAATGGAAATATCGAAAGGCCGGCCAATTGCGATCCCCAGGTTATCGATTTCAACTATCTTTCCTTTAAAATCCTCACTTTCCGAGATGCGAAACCCGCGGTAATCTTCATGCCCGTGATGAAATTTAGACGACATGAAAACATGCAGTTTTTTTCCCTCATGAAGTTCCGGGTGAT
Organism: Bacteroidota bacterium; assembly: GCA_051747885.1. Taxonomy (GTDB): domain Bacteria; phylum Bacteroidota; class Bacteroidia; order Bacteroidales; family Prolixibacteraceae; genus Tangfeifania. Next base: position 8,608 of record JBNJGR010000003.1, read on the forward strand.
TGCTGTACAAAATAATTGGAAGCGGCACACTTATATGTTTTTCGCCAACTGTTGCAATGTGCCATTCATAAGCATCCAACACATGCTCAATAACAAATTCGCCTGCATCAAATTCTTTTTCGGGATGAGATTCTGTGGCGTTTGAATTTTCGTGTGTTTCGTGCTCCTGTGCTGTTACCGGATTTAACCAGAAAACGGCACTTAGTAGTGTTACTAACAAACTTTGGATTAGTGTTGGCATAAGCCTAATCTTGTTTTTTAAGCATCTGCAAAATTAAAAGTTTTTTCCATGCATTTGCCGAAATTGATATATAATTCTTTAAATAATTATATATGTCTTCCCAGAATAGCTGACTCTATTGCAATTCCTTAATTTACTCTAAATTTGATTCTATCTGCCTCTTTTCGTAATTCGAGCCAAATCAGCAACTTCAAGAAACGTAAAAACCATATAAACCACTACAATGGAAACAATAAATGCAGGAATATTTTCAGAATTATTAATAAGAAACACGATGGCAAAACCAGAATAAAGTACCAGTCGCAACAGCGAAACAATCATGCTGCTCCGGGTAAAGCGTCCCATATCTTTTTTTGCCAGTGAAAGTTGCCAGGCATGTATTAAAATAGTAACCACTGTAAAAAATGCCAGCATCCACGGCAAAACAGGGAGATAGTGGCCGGTAGCAAACTTTGTAAAAATCACCCATCCTGCTGAGGCCAAAACAACTGCAGCAATTAAAATTTTAACAATGAAACGCTTTAACTCCCTGCTCATTTCTTCAATATTTTACGGGTTGAATAAACAACTGAACCAACAACCGACAAAATCATCAACCCAAGTGTAAATCCTTTAAATTCGTTATCCATCCACTGGTCAATTTTATAACCCAAAAAAGTTCCCAGTGCAATCATTGCCATCATTTCAAAAGCCAGATTGGAATAACGGATAAAAGCATCAAATTTATTTTTGTTCTTTTGGTTTTGGTTTTTCATTCTTGATTTTAGAATCTCCCATGGTGCAGGTTCCTGTGAAAATTGAACCGGGCTCAACTGATAATTTGCCAGCAATTAAATCACCCTCAATATTGGCAGTTGCCTTCATAGTAACCAGCTCGGAAACAGTTAGTTTTCCTTTCAAAAAACCGGAAACCTCAATATTGTTACAGTTTATTTCGCCATCTACTTTGCCTTTAGGGCCTATTACAAGCCGCCCTTTTGCGTTAATGTTCCCAACAAGATCTCCATCAATTCTAATATCTCCACTTGAAGATATATCTCCTTTAATTAATGTACCTTCGCTAATTATATTAATCGACTGATCCTGAATTTCACCATACGATTTCCCCGATTGTTTTGCCATTTTAAATTTCATTTGTTTAACAACATAAATATCTCTTTTTCAACTTCTATTTTGGGAGCGCCGGCTGAAATTACAAATTTTTACGATCCTGGCAAAGGCAATGCAAAAAATATATGTCACACCTCCCGGATAATATTTTTTAACTAAATTTCAACTCCCATCATAAGCCCATTTCAGGTAAACGCTGCCCCAGGTAAATCCGGCCCCAAAAGCTGCAAGTATTATTTTGTCTCCTTTACGCAGTTTTTTTTCATAATCGTATAAACATAACGGGATTGTGGCGGCGGTTGTATTTCCGTATTTCTGAATATTTACCATCACTTTTTCTTTATCGAGCCCCATACGCCTGGCGGTAGCTTCAATTATGCGCATATTTGCCTGATGAGGTACCAGCCATGCAATATCTTCGGACTGAAGATGATGTTTCTTCATGATTTCGACCGCTACATCGGCCATGCCCGAAACTGCATACTTGAAAACGGTTTGTCCTTCCTGGTAAACAAAATGCTCACCATTTTCAACCGTTTCGCACGATGCTGGTTTTAACGACCCACCCGCTTTCATGTGCAGGTGATGCCTTCCAAGCCCGTCAACATGGTGGATATAATCAATAATTCCGGCATCTTCAATAGTGGGTTCGAGCATAACTGCAGTACCGGCATCACCAAAAAGCGGGCATGTTGTTCTGTCGTTATAATTGGTAATTGAAGACATTTTATCGGCGCCTACAACAATCACCTTATGGTATCGGCCCGATTCAATGAACTGTGCAGCTGTTGCCAAAGCAAAAATAAAACCCGAACAGGCGGCATTTAAATCGAAACTCCAGGCGTTATGAATTCCGGTTTTATGTGCAATAATATTTGCAGTTGCAGGAAATGTCATGTCGGGGGTAATGGTAGCGCAAATAAGCAAATCCACTTCAGCAGGATCTGAATTTGTTTTTTTCAGTAATTCTTTAACTGCCTCAGCTCCCACATCGCTGGTTGCTTTGCCTTCTTCCTTTAATATGCGACGTTCTCTGATTCCTATACGTTGCATAATCCATTCGTCGGAAGTATCTACCATTTTGCTTAACTCGTGGTTGGTTAACCGGTAATCGGGTAAAAAAGCTCCCACCCCGGTAACCGCTGCCTTTATTCTAGCCATTTTAAAATGATTTATTCAGAATATAACACAGCTATCCTGATTCTGTTTGAAAAAATAAAGGCGTGAATATAGAAGAAAAAATGAGGTACGTGCAAAGTAAGGAGGAAAGCGTTAATAAAATCTTAAGTTTCTACAGAACAATCAATTAAAGTGTTCGAAAAGTTTATTTAAGGGCTCAAAAAAAACCAGGTTAAAAACCTGGCTTTAAACTGCAATTTCTTTTTCAATTACCTGCTTGCCCCTGTAGTAACCACAATCAGGACAAATTGTGTGGTATCTTACAGTTGCCCCGCAATTTGAGCAAGTGGCAAGTGTAGGAAGCGACGCTTTGTAATGAGTACGTCTCTTATCCCTTCTCGATTTTGATATTCTGCTCTTAGGATGTGCCATTTTATTTCAATTTTAATTATTATTTTTCAGTTTCCTCAATGCCTCCCAACGGGGATCGATTTCATTATTATCTTCTTTTTCTTCAACAGGGCTAAAATTATCAAGCCTTTCAAGCATATCGGTATCGCATCCGCTTCCCCCGTTTTTTTTGTCGGGGTGAACATGCTTTAGCGGAACACTCAAAACAACATATTCATAAATTAACTGGGCGAGGTTAATGCGATGCTCTCCGGGTAAAACCCAGAATATTTCATCGTCGTCGACATTATTGCTGGTGTCGCCAAATTTCACATAAATTTCGGCTGTGTTTTTAATTTTCTGATGATAATTTTCGAGGCAACGGTCGCAGGTAAGTTCTACCCATCCTTTTAAATTAAAATACAATTTCAGGAAGGTATTTCGTTTTTCCAAATCTACCTTAACAGCCAGTTTGCCAATGCTCACCATGCCCTGATCAAAATGCTCAAAGAACTTATCTCCAATTTCATATTCGAACTCATGCAGGCCTTCTTTAAGGCCTTTAAACTCTATGTCGTATTTTGTTTTCCAGCCCATGTTCGAAAAAAGTGTTGCAAAAATATAAAATTTTTATAAACGCATCAAGGATTCTGCGATTTTTCAAAATTTAACCTGTTGGTTTTAGGCAAAAGTTACAGTCAATGATTAATATCCGGGAAATAATTGTTTTTAAAGATATTAAAACCTTTCTATACAAGTTGATTGTTTTCCACATCAGGAAAAATAATGGAGGGTTTAAAAGATTTGGCCTCTTCAAAATCCATCGATGCATAAGAAATAATAATCACCACATCGCCCACAGCAGCTTTCCTCGCTGCCGGGCCGTTGAGGCAAATTGTTCCTGAGCCGCGTTCTCCTTTAATAATGTAAGTTTCAAGCCTTTCTCCATTATTAATGTTAACCACCTGCACCTTTTCGTTTTCAATTAAATTGGCAGCATCCATTAAATCTTCATCAATAGTGATGCTCCCCACGTATTGCAGGTTTGCCTCTGTAACAGTTACTTTATGTATTTTCGATTTACAAATTTCTATTTGCATAATTCGTTAATTCAATTCAATATTATCTATCAAACGTATTTTACCACAAAATACAGCAATACAACCCACTTTTTGGCTATTGCTGTCCCCGTTTTCTAAAGGTTTAAGATTTTCTTCATCAATTACCTCGAAATATTCAACATCGAGAAACGGGTTTTTGTTGATTGTTTCAGTCACCCATTTCTTCAATTCATATACGGATTTTTCACTGGAATGTTTTTTGGCTTCAGAAAGTGTTTTGTAAATCAATGCAGCATTTTCTCTTTCTTCGTTTTTAAGCAGCTCGTTTCTCGAGCTCATTGCCAGGCCGCTTTCTTCGCGCACAATGGGACAGGGAACAATTTCAATATCCATATTCAGCATTTTTACCAGTTTTTTTATTATTGCCAACTGCTGAAAATCTTTTTGCCCGAAGTAGGCCCTGTCGGGTTTCACCAAATCGAATAATTTACTTACAACCTGCGCCACTCCGTTAAAATGACCCGGTCTGTGCGCTCCTTCCATTTCTTTTTCCATTTCCCCGAAATCAAATTTTCGTGTATCAGGTTCAGGGTAAATCTCATCGGGTTCAGGAGCAAAAACAAGATCACAACCTGTGGTTTCCAGCATCTTTAAGTCAGCCTCAAGATTTCGGGGATATCGTTTTAAATCGTTGGCATCATTAAACTGGGTAGGATTTACAAATATACTAACCACCACCCCTTCGTTTTCTGCCATGGCCTTTTCAACCAACGACAAATGCCCTAAATGCAGAGCTCCCATTGTGGGGACAAAACCAATTGCCCCCTTTTTCCTGAGTTTCTCTAATTGCTCCTGCAGTTCTTTTTTTGTTTTTACCAAATTCATCCGTTGAATTTTCACCCTGCAAAGTAAATAAATTTAGTTGTTAATTCTTCAGCGCCGGAGTTAGTTTACCGTCAGTGGCTAAACCAAAGAATATATTTTAGTTACCATACAATGAAAAAGGCCAAATTGAATATTAACGATATTTTTATTACCTTTGCGCTTTGTATAAACCGCGCTTACAGGTCAATGGAAAAGAAAAAGATCCTTTATATTTCACAGGAAATTACGCCCTACCTTCCCGAAACAGAAATGTCGGAAATTGCCCGCTATTTGCCTCAGGGCATTCAGGAAAGAGGTCGTGAAATAAGAACTTTTATGCCCCGGTATGGTTCTGTAAACGAAAGGCGGAACCAACTGCACGAAGTAATCAGGTTGTCAGGTATGAATATGGTTATCGACGACACCGATCATCCGCTGATTATTAAAGTAGCTTCGATACAGGCTGCCCGAATGCAGGTATATTTTATTGACAACGAAGATTATTTCCACCGTAAACATGTAATTACCAACTCGAAAGGTGAAGAATTTGAGGATAACGACGAACGGGCGCTGTTTTTTGCCCGCGGCGTTCTGGAGACCGTGATAAAATTACGATGGGCTCCCGATTTAATTCACTGCCACGGCTGGATGACAGCACTGGTCCCGTTATTCATTAAAAAATACTATTACAACGACCCGCTTTTTGAACAATCGAAAGTAGTTTATTCATTATACAACGACGATTTTAAAAAGCCATTGGATAAGAATTTTAAAAACAAAGTGCAGCTCGACGGAATCAAGCCGGATGATGTCAGCAAGTTAAAAACACCTACTTACGAGAACCTCAGTAAAATGGCTATCGACTACTCCGATGCTGTAATAAAAGGCACAGAAAACATTAACAGCGAAGTGGAAAAATATGTAAAATCTTCTGAAAAATTATTTTTAGACTATCAGCCAAAAGAAACTTACATAGATGTTTACAACGATTTTTATGAAAAAGTTTGGTAAGCCATTTCTGTTAAAAGATCAAATTTTATCCTAAAAAATTCAAATTTAAATCCATTTGCTCAATACCCTCAACGTTTTTTTATACGTTTGTGTAATTTTCAGAATTCAGAAATATTTACAAAATAAAATACTACGTGATACGCAAAATAATGAATAAATACCATTTGATTACCGGGGCAATAGCATTGCTTGTTTTGTTTGTTTCGTGCGAAGAAAATAACGATTTGGGCATGGACCTTCTCCCGTCCGAAGATTTGATAGAGGTAAGAAATCTTGTTGAAAAAAGCAGCATTTCATCATATACCTACCGCGAAGATTCTATACAAACCAATGAAAGCTCGAAAAACCTTATCGGAACTTTTAATGACCCCGTCTTTGGGGAAACAAACATTGACTTTGCGGCCCAGTTCAGGTTGCAGGCCTATCCGGATTACGGAACCAACCCGGTAGTTGATTCGGTAAAACTTTACCTTTACTACCGAGGCGTTTACGGCGATACCGTTACACCGCAAAATTTCAATGTTTACGAGCTGGAGTCTGCTCTAGATGTTGACGCTGATTATTACCAGGATACAGACTTAAAAAGCCTGGCCTCGGATCAACTGATTGGCCAGCGGGAATATACGCCCCAAATCAGGATCGACTCTGCATCTGCCGATACATTTTTCCAGCTCATTTCTATTCCGCTCGATAATTCACTGGGCGAAAAACTGGTAAATGCCGACTCGCTCCAAATGGTCAACAACGATGTTTTCCTTGAATATTTCAAAGGACTCTATATTGAAACTGAAAAAGAAACCGATGAGGGAGGTGCCATTTTACAACTCGACGCTGCGGCAAATTCCGACTTCCAGGGTTCGGCAATGGTTGTTTATTATAACAATGATGAAAATATGGAGGCCGACGAACCGGACACAATGCTGAACCCTTATGTAATTACTCAATTCAGTGCCCGGGTAAATTCAATAAAACACGATTATTCGGAAACAGCTTTTTTCGAAAACCTGAATGCAGACACGGGAGATGATTCGCTGATTTACGTTCAGTCAACAGGTGGGTTAAAATCCAAGATTTACATTGATGACCTTTCGCTTTGGAAAGACTCTGTAAATACCGCTATTAATAAAGCCGAACTTGTTTTCCAGGTTGATACGCTGGCCTCAGAAGTTGAAAAATATATGCCTCCACGACAGTTATTATTCACAGTTCTGGACGAGGAAGGCCGGGAGTTTTTACCGGTTGACTACTTGTTTAGTCCGGTATTTTACGGAGGAGCACTGAATCCTAATGATTACACTTACAAATTTAATATTACCCAGCATATGCAGGAAATTATTGAGGGTGAAGCCGAAAACCTCGGGTTCTTTTTAACCACTGCACAAAAAAACAACGAAGCCAACAGGGTAGTGCTAAAAGGCAGCGGAAGCCAAACCGGAATTAAGCTTATAATTACATACTCCAGGTTTAACCAGTAGAAGATATGGGTTAAAATATTTCATCAATTCCCTGTTTTTGTGGATTCTGAAATGATGGGAACAGCTGATTTTATAACATATCTGCTCATTGGTATTGGGTTGAGCTTCGACTCATTTGCCGTGTCGGTTTCGTGCGGCCTGATGAAACAGGAAATTCGGTTTAAACAGGCAATTCCCATTGCATTTTCGCTGACGCTGTTTCAGGCAGCATTTCCCTTTTTGGGGTGGTTTGCCGGCAGTACACTTCATAATCTCATCTGGTCAGTTGACCACTGGGTAGCGTTTATTTTGCTTGCCATAATAGGAATTAAAATGATTGTGGAAGGTGTGAAACCCAACGGCACATTGCAAAATTTCAACCCTTTCAATATCCGTTTGGTTCTTAGTCTTTCCGTTGCCACCAGCATCGACGCTCTGGTTGTAGGCCTCAGTTTTGGTTTCCTGGAAATACCAATTTTATTCCCTGTAATAATTATTGGAGCTGTAACATTCATTGCCTCAATGCTGGGAATGTTGTTCGGGAAAAACATCCCTGCAAAACGTAGCCGGCAATCGCTTATTTTAGGCGGGATAATACTAACCGGAATAGGAGTAAAAATTCTGGTTGAGCACCTTTGGTTTTAAAACAGTTGCAAAAGTGCTTAAAATTGAAACAAGCATTTTTTTGTGCCCTGTTTTTCCCGTTCAAACACCAAATCCTACCGTTCGTCATAAAAAAATTTCAATCTTTCTGTTTTCTGCTGAATTTTAAACCATCATTAACAATTAAAATTTAGAAACATGAAAACAGGAAAAGTATTTTGGATGGTGATTTTGTTCATTTTAACCATATCCGGTGCTTTGGCACAGAAAAAAATGAATTCAGAAATTTTCAAATCGTTGCCTCAAAGTCTTGATCTTAAAGATGACGTTCAAAAATATCTGGTGGTTACCAACCATGTGAACAGCGATATTTTTGGCAACTTCTTCAACAAAATGCAGGTGAAAGGGGAATACACCCGCGGGCTTGCAGACGACAAAGTAAAGTGGAATAATGTTACTGTGGGTATGTCGATGCAGCCGGAAGGAGAATTCACTGAAGGTGAAAATCTGGAATACATGGAAGACTTCACTTATACTCCGTCAGAAGAGATGATTCAACCTGAAAAATTTGAACATTTTACAGGCATGTACACCGCCTTTGCCAAAAACCTTGTTTGGGATGTGCTTGGTATTGAAGGGCTGGCCTGGGCCCATTTTGAAAAACTGGAACCAAACAAACCTTTTCATGCTGCCGACTTTAACGGTGAACTGGATTTGGCCGGACAGGGAACATTCGAAAATAAAAACATGTTGCTCACCTGGACCGGCATTTCAGAAATGAACGGTGAACTTTGTGCCCTCATCGAATACCGGACATTTAGCAATCCATTGGAATACAGCACTGAAGAAACCGACATGAAAGGACTCAGCCACTACTGGGGAAACATCTGGGTATCGCTCGAAGACAAGCAGATTGAACATGCCACGCTCCTTGAAATTGTTTCTGCTGAAATGAGTTTCCCGGGACAGGCCAACAAACAGATTATGACTATTACACGGGAAATTGAAGTGAAAAAATTGCTCTGATTCAATTTAGTTGTAATTTCAAAGCTTCACTTCTTAAAAGTTAGTGGTAAAAATGCAACCTGAAATAAAAACCAAAAAACCTGTAAAAAGCTTCCTGCTAAAGAGAATAAAAATTTTGGCAGGAGCCTTTTTTATATCACTCTTCTTCAGCATTTTGCTGGCTGGTCGAGTTTTGCATGACGGGCTGCCAATTATGATTTTTCTTACCTGGCTGCAACTTGAAATTTTCATGTGGCTCGGTTTTAAATTTTTCAATGACCTGGATGTTTCTGTCAGCCAGTTTAAAAAGAAAACAATATTGCGGCTGATTCTATTTTATTTAACCGTAATAATTATTGCATCGGTTATTTTTATGGCAGTATTCCTCATTCAGAATACATTAAACGAAATTAGTTTTGAAAATGCTTTTTTGGCATTCAAAAAACAGGAAATGAGTGGATTTGTTTCTGCCACCCTCATTGGCTTTGCCTTCGGAACGCTTTTCTTTTTCTATTCCCAATGGTCTGATGCCTTGAAACGGGAAAAAAAACTGGCGCAGGAAAAACTGCTGTTTCAGTACGAAACACTGAAAAGCCAGGTGAACCCTCATTTCCTGTTTAACAGTCTGAATACATTGTCGTCGCTGGTGCACAGTAATCCTTCACTTTCGGAGGAATTTATCAGGAAATTGTCGAATATTTACCGGTACATTTTGGAAAACCAGGAGAAAGACCTGGTGCCGCTGGCCGATGAGGTGCAGTTTGTACGCAATTACTTTTCGCTTCAAAAAATAAGAGACGAAGAAAAAATTGAATTAAAAGTTGAATTGACCGAAATTGAAAATGTGTGGATACCACCGGTTTCACTGCAGCTTTTAACCGAAAATGCATTGAAGCACAATGCCGCCACCCGGAAAAATCCACTGGTTATTACCATTCACAATGAAGGATTGGATAAAGTGGTGGTACGGAATAACCTTCAGCTAAAGTCGCAACTTAGCAAGCCGTCGAAAACAGGGTTGAAAAATCTGCACGAACGGTGCCGGCTAATTCTGAAACGGGAAATTGAAATTTTTCAAACCGAAACAGAATTTGTGGTAAAAATTCCGGCTAAAATTCAGAAAAAATGAAGATTGTAATTATTGAAGACGAACGGCTGGCTGCCGAAAAACTGGAATCACTTTTAATGCAGGTTAATGCTGAAACTGAAGTGGCAGCAAAGCTGGAATCGGTAGAGGAATCGGTAAACTGGCTGGCTTCCAATCCTTCACCCGATCTGGTTTTTATGGACATTCAGCTCGACGACGGCATTTCGTTCGAAATTTTTGATGCCGTAAAAGTGGAAGCGCCGGTGATTTTTACCACGGCATTCGACCAGTATGCCATTCGCGCATTCAAAGTGAACAGCGTGGATTACCTGCTAAAACCTATCGACCGCAATGCCTTGGAAAACGCACTGGAAAAATACCAGCGAATTTTCAGGCCTGCCGGAATAGAAGAAAAATTATCGAAGGTTTTCCAGCAGTTATCAAAACCCTGGAAAACGCGCTTTTTTGTAAAGATTGGGGTTCATTTTCAGTCGGTGCCGGTGGAAGAAATCTGCTGCTTTTTTGTGGAGGAACGCTGTTCATTCCTGAAAACCCAAAACGGTAAAAATTACGCCATCGATTATTCGCTCGAGCAACTTCAAAAGCGGGTTGATCCGGAATTGTTTTTCCGCATCAACCGGAATTTTATGGTGAACATCAACTGCATTGCTGAAATTATCAGCTACTCCACCAACCGGCTCAAATTAAAACTGAAAAATTTTGACAACGAAGGGCTTATTGTCAGTCGCGACAAGGTTCCGGAGTTCAAACTGTGGCTGGACCGATAAAACTTTGCTAAATTTTCTTTAATTTTGGAAAAAATCTTTTAAAGATGACAACTGTAATTATCGACGAAAAGACAACAAAGGGAAAAAGATTAATTGAATTCCTTAAAAGCTTTGCAAACGAAAATTTTATTTCAATAGAAAAGAAGCCCAATGAGACAACAAAAAGGGCAATTCGGGAAGCAAAAGAAGGAAAAGTTACTAAAGCAGAAAATGTGGATGACTTAATGGAAAAACTTAATTCATGAGTTATAAACTTTCTTTCACCACCCAATTTAAACGCGATTTTAAAGCCTGTAAAAAACGAAACTATCCTATATCCGAATTGCAGGCAGTTTTTTCCTTGCTTGAGACAGAAGCATTGTTGCCTGCCAAATATAAAACTCATAAACTTTCGGGAGATTACGCTGGCTGCTGGGAATGTCATATAAAACCCGACTGGTTACTTATCTGGGAAGAAGACATCCAACAAAAGGAAATTAAATTAATTCGTACAGGGACACACACTGATTTGTTTTAATAAAAAACAAAAAGGATAACAAACCTGCAGCCATGTTATCCTTCTCATTCAATCATATATTCCTTCCAATTCTCAATTCCTGTTGATTATTGCCACCCAGCCTCCTCCGGGCGCCATATCGATATTGATTTTCGAGTTGTTGGAAACATTCATCTCTTCCTGTTTAAAATCGGCGGCATGTTTATCGGCATTCACACCATCTTTCCAGATTTGTACTTCGTAATTTCCGGAATCGAGGAATCCCAGATCGAGTTCCAGCGTACGTGGTGACCAATTGGTCATACCACCCACAAACCAGGTATCGCCAGAGCGGCGGGCTATTAAAATATATTCACCCACTTTGGCTTCGAGCACTTTTGTATCGTCCCAAACCGAAGGAACTGCTTCCAAAAACTCCATGCACTCAGGTTCACGATAGTAGTTCGACGGATTGTCGGACAACATTTGCAGCGGACTTTCAAACACCACATACATTCCCAGCTGGTGGCAACGGGTACCGGGACTCATGGGTTCTGTGAAAATATCCCTGAAATTTTCCTTATTGGCATTTATCATCGCTCCCGGCGTGTAATCCATCGGGCCAGCAACCATTCGAATAAACGGAAGTAAAAGGTTGTGATCCGGATCAGGCTGATCAGACCATTTACAGTTCTCCATTCCCATCACACCTTCGTAAGAAATAACATTCGGATACATGCGGTCGAGGCCAACGGGTTTGTAGGCTCCATGGTAATCCACAAGCAATTTACGCTCGGCACATTCGCGGGCAATTTTTTCGTAAAAATTCACCATCCACTGGTCGTCGCGCTGCATAAAATCAATTTTAATTCCTTTCACACCCCACGCTTCAAACTGGTCGAGCGCCTCGGTGAGTTTATCGTCAAGCGCTTTCCAAACCACCCAAAGGATAACGCCAACACCTTTATTTTTGCCGTAATCAACCAGTTCCTGAACGTCAATTTCATCTTTCACGTGCATAATATCATCAAGGTGGTACCAGCCTTCGTCGAGGATGATGTAATCGAGACCGTATTCAGCCGCAAAATCGATGTAATATTTGTAGGTGGCGTTATTCACCCCAGACTCAAAATCAACACCATAAACATTGAGTGCGTTCCACCAATCCCAGGCTACTTTGCCGGGTTTGATCCAATCAGTATTTTCAATCACATTTTCAGAAGCCAGCTTGTAAATCAGTTCCGATTGAACCAGCTCTTTGTCTTCTTCCGAAATAATCATGGCGCGCCACGGGAAACTTTTCGGCCCGGTTAGTTCGGCAATGTAACCGGCATATTTTACGGGTGCTACATCGCGATCGGTAGGTTGCTCTTCTTCCAGCACAACGCCTGCATATTTTCCAACAAGCCGGTACGGATTCTCTTCACTCCCCTTTAAAAACATACCGGCGTAGTCAGTAATCAAATCCGATTCGGAGATGTAAACTTTTACGTTGTTTCCGGCATCTACCAGCAACCCGGTTGAAGCAAAACGTTCGGGTGTAATTTCTGAAAGTTTTACATCCAAATAAGAACGTTCCTGATGTGTAAACATGCTTTCCTCTTCCGGGAACCACACTTTGTGGTCGGCCGGAAAAGTGAAAGTAGCCAGTTCGCTCATCACTTTCAGTGGCCCTTCTTTTGTAACTTCCCAGCGGTAGGCCACGCCTTCGTCGTACGCCCTGAAATGCAGGTTGTAACCTTTAAATCTCAGCGTCAGCTCATTGTACACATCCGGAATATCGGCATACTTCCGCTGAACGGTTGGAATTATCACCTCATCTACCGAAGTTGTTTGTGCGCGCCTGACTTTTTCATCTTCACCCAACACTTTATTTTCCAGTGTCATTGAAATGGGCGACGGGGAAATGATTTCATTGTCTCCGAGAAAAACAGAATACTGAACATTTTCATTTACAGTAATTTTTACCGTCAACCTTTCGGATGGCGAGGTAACGGAATACTCTTTTGCCTGAAGCTGAATCATAAGAAATACGGATAGCAGAAAAATGGTATATTTTTTCATTTGATTAAGTTTTTGATTTATGCCATGCAAGTTAAAAAGAATTGTGGAAAAAGGCGAGTCACTTGTCGGGCAATGATGTGCACTATTTAAATAAATTTCAACTTTTTAGGATCCTGCCTATTATCAAAAAAAGTCAACAGGTAAATTTTTTTTTCGGTCTTATCTACCTTATAAAAGAAAGAGTTGTTTTTATCAACAATTGCCTTTCGGATATTCCTGTGCTTTTGAGAGTGTGGGAAAATACCCGGATTTTTTTGAATTGCCCGGATTACACTTTCAGTTTTATAGCTAAACCGAATAATTTCGTTTTTTGTCCAGCGTTTTTCCAGATAATCAAGCACGCTGAAATAGGTAATCCTGGCTTTGGCTGACCAAATCACTTTCATTTCAAAAACCGTACTTTTGTTTTACCTCCTGCACAATTTGTTCATGGGTAAACACATTCCCGTTTTGTACATCAGTCATCCCTTCGAAAATTGATTTCTGCACTTCTTCTGGTAATTCATCCCACCAGTCATTTTTTTTGTCTTGTTGAATAAGCCTGCTGATTTCCATTAGCAGTTCTGGTTTTTCTGTATCGATGATTTTTGAAACCAAATCCAGTTTTAAAGTTTGAATATCCATTTCAGCAACAATTTTTTATAAAGATACAAACTGAAAAGAATTAAATGAAATAGTGGATAGTATTGTTGCCTTAAGGGGGCCATCCTTTATTTCACCACAAGTTTCTGTGTTATCCGTTCTCCATTCTGAAAGACACTCACAATGTACAAACCCGGTTGAAAATGTTTCAAATTTAATTGTATCGATTGACTGTTTCCCGATTCTGACTGATACATCAGTCTTCCGGTGAGCGAATATATTTCAATGCGTGATTCCACATTTAATCCATTGATTATAAATTGATCGTCGGCCGGATTCGGATAAATTCGAATGACTTCCTTTAGCAGTTTTTTTGCTGAATTTTCTGTAGAGATATCCGGTTGGATAAATTTTTGGGTAGAATACAGACGGAACTCGCCGGGCGCGAGTGTAACTGACTGCACCACATTATCCAGCTGAACTGAATCGTTGGTAAAAAACCGGTGCCATTTTCCTGTGGTTGGAAAAGTGAGTTCAGTTTCTTCCTCCTGGATTCCAAAATTACCAACTGCCAGTACATAGCTGTTCTCGTGTTTCAGAACATACCACTTTATTTGCCCCGTCAAAACGTAATCAAATTCCTGAGGAATGAATACAGTATAATTTTGTTTCAGGTAATTAAGTTTGGCCATTACCCGGAACAAGTCGGTGCGGTTTGAATTGTCCAGGTAGTGCCAGTATGGAGGTTTTTCGCTCAGGCGGCCGCCAAATGCATTGATTGAAATATCGTAGCCCCGCTCGCCAAATTGCCAAATCATTTTTGGCCCGGGCAGCGGGAGGTAAAACACAGCGTTCAGCTCGATACGGTCGAGCGCAGTTTGCTGATTTTTAATGTTGTAATCATCAGCAGCCAATCCATTGAGTTTGATTTCATATATAATACGTTCTTCGTCATGACTTTCGGGGTAAGCAATAAGGTTAGGTTGAACCCAGTTTCTTTCACTGTAAATTCCCCAACTCAAATCAGAGCTTCCGGTATTTCCGCGGGCCGCCTGAAGATAATTGCCATGCATATTTCCCCACAGTAAAATATTATAATCGGCAAGTTCTTTTTCTTCTGAATTATCAGCAAGATGTTCGAAAATGATGATGGCATCTTCGTTTCGCTCCCGGATTTCGGTTGCCATCCTTTTCAGGTTGGCAATCCGGTCGGCATCGTACTCGCTTCCCCAACTTTCCGAATCGTATGGTGTATTTGAAAAACCTTTGGTAAAATCGAAACGGAAACCGTCAATTTTATATTCGTTCATCCAGAAACTGTTCACGCTGTCCACCAGCTCTTTTGCCGCTTCCGATTCATGATTGAAATCGTAACCCCACCTTAAGTTTGGATTATCAAAATTCGATACTTCGTTGTACCATGGATTTTCGGGCGTGATAGTCCAGTTATCCATATACATTTGCACAAACGGACTTTGCCCGTAGCTGTGGTTCAGCACCATGTCGATTACCACGGCAATGCCGCGCTGGTGGCATTCGTCAATGAGTTTTTTCAACTCGTTTTTTGGGCCGTAATATTTGTCGGGAGCAAAATAGAACGAAGGATTATAACCCCAACTGCTGTTGCCTTCAAATTCATTAACGGGCATTAGTTCCAGCACGTTGATGTTCAAATCCTCAAGATAATCGAGCTTTTCCCGCACAGCTTTAAACGAGTGCTCCGCAGTAAAATCCCGAATCAGCAATTCGTAAATAACCAGTTTTTCCTTTTTCGGAATTTGAAAATCGGTTACCTGCCATTGATATTCTTCCTGACCGGATTGCAAAACCGATACGACACCTTCAGTTTCTCCCTGAGGATAGGGCATTAAATTCGGATAAGTTTCTTCCTCAATATCCTGATCGTTCCAGGGGTCGAGAATTTTTTCAGCATACGGATCAGCAATACGTATTTCTCCATCAATTAAATACTGAAATGCATACTCTTTCCCTTTTTCAAGGCCGGGAATTTCAAGCCAGAAATAATCTCCGTCCTTATTCATTTGAAAACTGTTTTGAGGCTTCCAGTTGTTAAAATCGCCCAAAACGAATACAAATTCTTTCAATGGTGCCCACAAAACCAGCGCTGCTGATGTGTCTGTCGGATAGTTGATTCCCTTCCGGTAAGCAGCCGGTATGGTTTCGGTTGCCGCTTCTTCGCGAATATAAACTGAAACAGAATCGCGGACAGTTTCATCGCCTGCAACTGCTTCTGCAATTAGCAGGTTATTCCCGCTTTCTGCAAAAGTATAATCTGCAGAAACTGATGTTCCTGTATTTTCAGTCAGCAACATTTCATTCAGAAACAGTCTTAAATCAGCTTCAAACGATGATGTGCCAGAAATTGAAACCGGTTGATTCATTGGCAGAATCTGATCATCTGAGGGTTGTGAAATATTAACCACAAGACCTTCTTCATACACATCCACAAACAAATCATCAGTTTGCTGATTGGCATCAGCCGAGCGAAAAACAAAAGCCATCCGAAGTACCTTTTCACCTTCTTTTACAGAATAAAAAGAGTTGATGTCGGGTGTAATTTCCAGCTCGTAAATGCCATCGCTAAGGTGGGTAAGCTGTGGTTGCTCTGCATTCATTCCCCAGTCGCCAATAACGTGTTGCCAGCCGGTGCTGTCCTCAATAAAAACCCCGGTGTGGGCGTACAAATCACCAGTGTAATATCCCAACCGCGATTCTTCGGCAGAGTTGAAAGTAATGGTCACACCTTCAGAGGGCACCGGAAGTTCGGGCACGGTAGTAATCTGGGCTGCAACAAGCAAAGGAATTGTCAGCATCAATGTCAGAAAGAAATATTTTATTTGATTCATGTATTTAAAGTTAATTTTCAAAGTTATTCGAAACCTGTCTTCGGTTTAAAAATTCATTAACAGCGAAAATGTTTGCTTTAGCAACATTTTCCAGAAAAAAGAGCCACCAGAAAGCGAATCCGGTGACTCTTCATTTTTTAACTAAACTAACCTTTCCCTGACTTAATGACACTGAAAAAAACAGCTTTTACAGTTCACTAATTTCAATTGTATTCGTTCTCAGGTTTACAAGTACGTGGTAAGTCCCCGAAGGTTTCAGGAAAAACCAGTTTGGATCACCATGTCCTTCAGCCACATCAATGTAATCAGTGTCGTAATTTACCACCACATCGTAACCGTAGCTGGCGGGTCCCCAGTCTTTCTGGCCAAACAACCTGAAAGCCCCGTCCTGGGTAAAGTTTACGTCTCCCTCCCAGATTTTGTAACTCACATATTGCAGGGCCGTTACCGGCTCATCCCAGCCCCAGCCATGGGTAGCATCACCTGTAAGGTACATGCCAGGTTCATCAACTGCCTCCATTTCAATGGTTCCGTTTTCGGTATTTACAAATATTTCGTACCAGCCATTTTCTCCAACAAAATTGAAGTTCGGATCATCGTCGCCGGTTGCCGGTTCGAGCAAGTCTTCCGGATAATTGGTAAATACATCGTATCCTCCAAGTGAAGCACTCCATTCGGATTGATTGAAGAACCGGAAATTTGCCCCGTCAGTGGCATCAAAATTCCAGATGGTAATATACTCATAAGGTTCGCCGGTTGAAACCACTTCCACGGCTTTACTGGTGTCCCATCCGCCAACACTGGCGCCAATCATGTAAATGGGCGGGAACGAAGCGGAATAAAGTGTTACCGTCATATTCACCGGCTGTGAATACAGTGAGTATTCCGGGCTAACCGTAGCTTCTACCCGGAATTCAATTTCAGTAGGTTCATTGCCCGGGATTCCATGTGTCATCAGTTTTTCGTTCAAGGTAGCATGCGTAATGCTCACCGAAAAATCTGAAGTGGATGACAGCTCAATTGCGTTGGCAAAATTGTTTTCGGCCACGTCAACCTGCAGGTTGTACATCGTTGCACTTGGAAAACCAAAATCAGCTTCGGTCCAGGAAAAAGTGACCGACTCTTCGGTTGCATTCACTTTCTGAAATACCAACTCTGTTCCTGAAGCCGGCTCGTTTAAAGCAGGCGAATCGCCCGGATTTATTACCGGATCTCTTTCCATCTCTTCGCAGCCAAAAAACAACGAAAAGGAAAGAAGAATCAGAAATATATTTTGAAATTTTTTCATCTGTTTATAATTTTTAAATTTTCTCAGTTTTTTAATACCCCGGATTCTGGGTCAGGTTTGTATTGGCAATTATATCGGCTGCCGGAATCGGGAAAATATCGAATTTAGCATCGATGGAACGCCCTTCTTTTTCGGCACCTTTCCATTCCCAAAGGTAATCCCCTCCGCTAAACATGCCAAAACGAATAAGGTCGGTACGGCGCTGGCCTTCCCAGTATAATTCGCGTGCACGCTCATCGATTATAAAATCGAGTGTCAGATCGTCGGCAGTAATATTTCCGTTTTCATCGCCATAAGCTCTTTCACGCAGCATATTTATATAGCTGAGCGCAGTAGCTTCGTCGCCACCAGTTCCGCCACGTAAAACGGCTTCGGCATACATCAGGTACACATCGGCCAGGCGGAAGAGCGGGAAGTCGGTATCAACATATTCAATGTCTGATCCGATATTTCCGTCAGAAGTAATGTTTTTCCATTTAGTGACAGCGTAGCCGTTTGTAAATTCAAACATTTCTTCAATTTCAAGTGTCTGCCCATCGGCATGAAACATTCCCCTGCCATCGGAACTAAATTGTTCCATGGTGTAGGTATAATCCGGTGTGCCCAGGTAAAGTTCAATTTTATACTTTCCCGGTTCGTCAACAGAAATGTTGGCCCCGTCGTATTCCAGAATGCCGTCGGTATTGTTATCGCCCAAATTAATATCCCAGGCGTCGTTGGCCCTGAATTTAAATTCTCCTGAACTTAGTTCAGCAACAACGGTCCACACTTTTCTTTCGGCATCGAATTCCATCGGGGTGCTGTTATCCCAGCTTCCGGCAGTTGCATCGCCAATCAGTCCCCAATCGGTTTTTACCGAAGTGTACATCATGTCATTCAGGTTCACGTTAATTTTGTACATGCCGGCTTCGGGAGCAACCAGGTTTGCACCGTTGGCTTCCAGTGTGCCATCAGCATTGTCATCACCCCAGTTCACATCCCAGTTGGGCCCTTCGGTGAATTTGTACTCCGAGTTACCTTCTGCAAAATAAATATATCCTTCAAAATTATTATCGGAATTTACCGAAGCCAGGGTTGGAGCCGTATCCGGCGCCCATTCATTATCGCTGTATCCGCTTTCATCCTGGTATCCTCCCGGAACATAAATAACCGGGTAATCAACTGCATTTTTATAAGGGATCGGGGCGGTTTTAAGGGTTTCAAGGTCGAGAAACTTACCCACAAAATCTTTGGTAACACGGGTGCCTGCCCAACCACCGTCAATACCGAAATCGGCCGGATCCATGCTTCCACCAACCCCTGCTTTTATAATGAAAGTAACACCTCCATAGGTTTTGGTGTTGTTACCATCCTGGGTTATAGGAAAAATAATTTCGTTGGATGTGTGATTGTCGGCCATAAAAAGATGCTGGTATTCGGGTTCAAGCGAATAACCGGCATTCAGAATTTTTTTACAGTAAGTTAAGCATTCCGTATATTTTGATTGGCTGATATAAACCTCTGCATTCAGGTACAATTTTGCCAGCAGCGTCCAGACAGCAGCCTGATCGGCCCGGCCGTATTCAACCTGTCCGGGAGCTGACAAATGGGGTTCAATATCGAGCAACTCCTGTTCAACGTATGCAAATAACTCGTCCCTGTTGGTTTGCTCCGGAAAAAACGCACCTACAATATCTGCTTCGGTAACAAATGGTACGTTGGCAAACATATCAATGGCATGCCAGTAGCTGAGTGCCCGTAAAAAGCGTGCCTCGTATCTGTAAAGCTCAATTTCTGAACGGATGGCTCCGTCAATTCCCCGTTCGTTGAGTTTGGCCGGAGAAGTTTCGCGAATAAATTCATTGGTGAGCGATATCTGATAAAATACCCTGTAGTACATGTTGGCAATGAATTCGTTATTCGAACCCCAGTCCATTTCCTGGTAATCGCGCAGGTTGCCGTCGTTCCATGCAATAACTGCTTCGTCGGTTGGCAGTTCCTGAGCGTACCAGTAAGCACGCAGGTACTGACCAAAACCTTCATCGAGGCCGCTCAGGTCGTTGTCGCCGGCAGGTCCTTCCTGACCACTCAATGCCAGTCCGGCATAAAGTTTTGCCAACACATTTTTATAATTTTCAGGATTGGCATAAACATTTTCCGATGTCACCACATCCTTATCGAGCGGCACCGTATCTAAATCGTTGATACATGATGTAAATGCAAAGAGAACTGCAATTACAAAAATGCTTACTATTTTAATTCTTGTTTTCATCTTATTATTGTTTACAGTTTAAAAATTGATGCTTACTCCCATCATGAAAGTACGAGGACGGGGATAAATGTTGTTGTCAATCCCGTTGCCTACTTCCGGATCGAGTCCTTCATAGTCGGTAATAACCAATACATTTTGCACTGTACCGTATAATCTGATATTCATCCGTTCCTGGTAGAAGTTTGAAAAAGTATATCCCAGGCTAATATTATCGAGGCGAACGAAAGAAGCATTGCGAATATAATAGTCGGACCAGTATTTTGGATTTTCAAACCCTGAATCGAAAACACTTTCGTTGAGGTTATTTAAAAATCCGGCCGAGTTGTAAAGATTATTAAATGTGGCCTGCCCTGACCAAACATTGTTGTACACATAGTTACCAATGTTACCACGTCCGTTAAATGCAAAATCCCAGTTTTTGTAATTTAATTTTGAAGAAAAACCGAAAAATGCATCGGGTGCCGCTTTTTTGTAGCGGTATTTGTCGTCGTTGGTAATTACGCCGTCACCGTTCCTGTCAACGTATAAACCTTCAATTGGTGAACCATCCTGATCATAAACCTGTTCGTAAACAAAAAATGAATTGGCCGGATAACCCACACTGTGAATCTGGATATTGTTTCCAACCGCACCTGAAATTCCTCCCACTTCAACACCAATGTATGTAGGATCATCGTTAGCAGTTAGCTTGGTAATTTTATTTTCGTTATACGAAATATTAAATCCAATATCCCAGCTAAAATTCTCTTTTGAAACAGGAATGGCATTAATGCTGAATTCGAGCCCTTTATTTTCCAAATCACCAACGTTGGTCAAAATCTGGTTGGTGAGGTTTGTTCCTGCAGGAACCGGAATGAAGTTAATCAAATCGTCAGTAACCCGGTAGTAAGCATCAATGGCACCGGAAATCCGGTTGTTCAAGAATCCGTAATCCAGACCAACATTATAAGTGGTTGTTTCTTCCCATTTGATGTTGGCATCGTAACCTTCGGGCCTGATAGTTGTGTAAAACTGGTCGCCAAACTGATAGCGTGCCTGATTGCCGCTGTAGGTATAACGTGCCATGTAAGGGTAGTCGTTATCCGAAATATTTTGCTGACCGGTTACACCATAACCGAGCCGCAGTTTGAGGTCGGAAACTGTTTCTGAATCAGCAAGGAAAGATTCTTCGCCAATTTGCCAGGCCAGTGCAACCGATGGGAATAGCCCCCAGCGGGTATCGGGCGAGAACCTTGATGATCCGTCCTGCCTCACTGTAAATGTGGCGAGGTAACGTTCTTTAAACGTGTAATTCAACCTGCCGAAGAAAGAAACCAGGTAATTTTCAGTTTCGTAATCGGTGTCTGAAGTAATTTCAGTCTCGCTTGCATTGGCAGTGATTGAAGTGCCAGCTCTCCAGAAATGCTGCCACGAATAACCACCCATAATATCGAAACGGCTGTCAATGGCATCCACATCTTTCACGTAATTCAGATAGAAATCGAGCAGTGAATTCCGCTTGTCCTGTGTGTACTCGGTATTTTCACCACCGCCTTTTAATTTATCGTAAGCCCACGGTGCATTCTCGGGAACCAAAATGGTGCCTTCACTGTCGGAAATATCATACCCCATATTCAGATTGGCCCTTAAATCGGGGAAAAAATGAAAACGGTAATCAATTTCAGCATTTCCGATGCTTCTTCTAACTGTTGACTGATCGTCGCGCATTTGCAGCTGTGCCACCGGGTTCATATTGGCAATAGGGATTGGATCGCCGTTTTGCTGCACCCAGGTAAAATATCCGCCATAAGGACTTCCGTTGTAAACCGTTTGCGTGGGGTCGAAACTGGCAGCAGAACCTATAGCGCCCCTGTTGGCAAAATTGTTATTTACAAGCATTCCTTTCACATTCAGATTCATCCGGAGGTGATCGTCAAAAAACGACGGGTTGATGCCCAGCGAACCGGTAACCCTTTCCATGCGGTCGGTTTTAAGAATGCCTTCCTGGTTGGAATAGCCAACAGAAGCCCTGAAGGGAAGTTCTTTTATATTCCCTGTTAAGCTCAGATTATGGTCCTGCCCCAGGGCTGTTTTGTACACCTCATCCTGCCAGTTGGTCGTGGAATTTCCAAGCAGGTTGAGTGCATTCGGGTTGTTTGCATAACGTTCCTGTACCAGGCTCCTGAACTCATCGGCCGATAACGACGGAACTTCATTATATTTTGCACTTACTGAATAGTATTGATTGTAACTCACACTAAGCGGGATTCCTTTCCTTCCTTTTTTGGTGGTGATAATAATCACACCATTGGATGCCCGCGAGCCGTAAATAGCAGTTGCCGATGCATCTTTCAAAACCGTAAATGTTTCAATATCGCTGGGGTGGATGGAGTTCAACGGGTTTTTCATACCCGAAATGCCATCGTTGTCAACCGGAACGCCGTCGATTACAATCAACGGATCGTTACTGGCCGAGAGAGAAGAACCACCGCGGATGCGGATAGTTGAGCCTTCGCCAGGCGAACCACCTCCACTGGTAATTTGCACCCCGGCAATTTTACCTGAAACCAGTTCCTGGGGCGAGGTAATGGCCCCCGGGTTGAAATCATCAGTATTAATGGCCTGCACAGAGCCGGTAGCGTCTTCTTTGTTCACCTGCCCGTAGCCAATCACCACCACTTCACCCAGGGCCTCAATCGACTGCGCCAGTTGAACACTTAACACATCTTCGGTGCCTACAACAACTTCCTGCGGCGTGTAGCCAATAAATGAAAACCCAAGTGTTTGGCCAGGTTCCACATCAACCGAAAATTGCCCGTCAACATTTGTAATTGTGCCTTGTGTGGTTCCTTTAACCACAATTGTAACGCCAGGTAAAGGTTCGCCGGTTTCAGCATCGCTCACTTCACCTGTTATTGTTTTCTGTTGCGCGTAACCCGTTAAAAAGGTTAAAAAAGCAACCAAAAACAATAATAATTTTAGGTCTTTTCGAATAATATTCATCGTAATTAAATTATTAATTAGTAAAATTTCACTTTGTCAAATCAGCAGTTTAGAAACGGCTAAAATCAACATTATACTTCTGTTAACTGCGAGAGCAAAGCAAAAATCCTCGATACAAAATTACTTAATTCTTAACAAATGTTATTTTTTTTAAACTCCTGAATCAATGCAAACGTTTGCGGTTACGTTTGCGTCATTTATGTTATAAAACAGGTAGGATCTGGTTGGTAAGTTGGTATAAATCAGAGAAATTAAATTTGATCTTTCAAACTGAAATTTGTTTTGGTACTTTTACCGCCAAATTGTAAAAAATGACCGGACATAAATACATAAATACAACAAAAACTGCAAATTCTCCAGGTAAACCATTTTTGAAATGGGCTGGCGGAAAAGGCCAGTTGCTGGATATATTTTCAGGATATTACCCAAACGAACTGAAGCAAAACCAGATAAAAAACTATTACGAACCCTTTGTTGGCGGAGGAGCTGTTTTTTTTGATATCGTCCGGAAATTTAAAATTGAATCGGCCTTTCTATCCGATATAAACGAGGAGCTGATTTTGACTTACCAGGTGGTACAGAAAGATGTTTTTAAACTCATGCAACAGCTCGAAGATTTCAGCAAAAAATACCAAAAACTGGACGAAAAAAGCAGAATTATTTTTTTTTATGAAATCCGGGATGAATTCAACCGCAACAGGCAGCTGGCCGGGTATGAAAAATATTCTGAAAAATGGATAAAGCGGGCAGCTCAAATTATTTTTCTGAACCGCACCTGTTTCAACGGGCTGTTCAGATTTAACTCAAAAGGCGAGTTTAACGTACCGGCCGGACGTTACAAAAATCCCAAAATACTGGATGAAGCAAACCTGAAAAAAGCAGCGTCGCTGCTTTCGATTGCCCAAATCAAAAAAGCTGATTATAATGAATTGAAATTGCAGGTAACCAATCCTTCGTTTGTTTATTTCGATCCGCCTTACCGCCCTTTAAATAAGACATCGGGTTTTACAGCATACAGCAAAAATAGATTTGGCGACAAACACCAAATTGAGTTGGCAACCCTCTTTTCTGAATTACATCAAGAAGGGGCAAAAGTTATGCTGAGCAATTCGGACCCAAAAAACATCGATCCCTCTGATGATTTTTTTGACCACCTCTATTCCGGATTCCACATTTCGCGCGTTCCTGCACGAAGAGCCATCAATTCAAACGGCCTAAAAAGAAATGCCATTAACGAAATCATCGTCACCAGTTACCTGGTTTAATTTCATCTCATTAAAATTGTTTATCTCATTTGTATTCGATGTAACTCTCAATGTATTTTAATCATCATCATGGGTACAAATGTTTTACATGCTCGTTTCAGATTTTTATGAAAATAGCTGTTACTCTCATTTGAATTTGGTAGTTTTAGAAACAGAATTCTAACTTCCTTTAAAATGAAAAGAGCGCTTGCCACCATAAAAGATATTGCACGGGAACTAAAAGTTTCCCCGTCAACCGTTTCAAGGGCGCTGAAAAACCACCCTGACATTAGTGCAGAAACCAAAAAGGCGGTAAAAGAACTCGCCAAAAAATTGAACTACCAACCCAATGCAGTGGCACTCAACCTTAAACAGCAAAGAAGCAATACCATCGGCGTTATCATTCCCGAAATTGTACACTACTTTTTTTCATCGGTTATCAGTGGCATTGAAGATGTGGCATACGATGCCGGAATAAATGTTATCATTTGCCAGTCGAACGAAAGGTACGACCGCGAGGTTGCCAATGTAAAAACGCTGCTGGCTAACCAGGTAGATGGAATTCTGATGTCGGTTTCGAAAGAGACACAGGATTTTAAACACCTCGAAAATATTCGCGAGAACCAGGTACCCCTTGTTTTTTACGACCGCGTTGTTCCGGGATTTATTACAGACCAGGTTATTATCGACGACTTTGAAGCAGCCTACCAGGCAACAAAACACCTGACCGATTCAGGCAGGAAAAAAATTGCTCATTTTGCAGGGCCGCAAAATCTGTTGCTCGGACGTCAGCGAAAAGCCGGGTACCAGAAAGCCATTAACGAGGCCGGGTTTACAACCGGCGATGAACTGATTTTCAATGCCGATAATTTTGAAAAAGCTCACCTGACAGTTTTGGACATTCTGAACAAAAAAACAGAAATTGACGGTCTTTTTGCCGTTAACGATCTTACAGCCATCGGGGCCATGAAAACACTTTTAAAGCATGGGTTGGAAATTCCGGAAGACGTGGCAATCGTTGGTTTTTCCGATGGCAGGCTTTCAGGAATTACCGATCCGTCATTAACTTCCGTCGATCAGCACGGTTACGAAATGGGCTCTGCTGCCACTGAGATGCTGCTCAGGCGAATTACTTCCCCAAAAGATTACCCGGCCGAAACAAGAATTTTGAACGCCAATCTTATTGTCAGGGAATCGTCAGTCATCTAAAAAAATGAAATTATTTTTTGCTTCTCCGCAAACGTTTGAAATAACTATTCAAGCTTCAAAGCTACCATTTTCAGCCTGTTGGAAAATCTAAAATATTTGTTTTTTTAAGAATTTATGCCGTATATTTGATTTGGCTTATCACATTATACTTCTTATCTGCAACACAGCAAATCTCCCAAAATGTAATTCTTTACATTACAACTATTTAACTTAAATATTGAATTATGAGTAAGAAACCTACGCTCAGCTTTTGGCAGATCTGGAATATGAGTTTCGGTTTTCTGGGCATTCAGTTTGGTTTTGCATTGCAAAATGCCAATGTCAGCCGTATATTTGAAACGCTGGGGGCCGAGGTAGAAAATATTCCCATTTTGTGGATTGCCGCTCCGGTAACCGGGCTGGTTATTCAGCCAATAGTTGGCCACATGAGCGATAAAACATGGACCCGCCTCGGACGCCGACGTCCCTATTTTTTGGTTGGGGCTATTTTTGCCTCACTGGCACTTATTATGATGCCCAATTCCCCTGCATTGTGGATAGCGGCCGGAATGCTATGGATAATGGATGCCTCACTCAATATTTCCATGGAACCGTTCCGTGCGTTTGTGGGGGATATGCTGCCCCACGAACAGCGCACCCGGGGTTTTGCCATGCAAAGCTTTTTTATTGGAACCGGTGCTGTAGTAGGCTCGCTGCTTCCTTATGTTATGACAAACTGGCTGAACATCCCCAACACTGCTCCCGAGGGAGTTATTCCGCCATCGGTAAGATGGTCGTTTTACATAGGTGCATTCGTATTTTTACTTGCCATTGTTTGGACCATAATTTCTACTAAAGAATACCCGCCCGAAAAAATGCGGGAATACGAAAAGGATGAAAGAGAAACCAACCAGGTGGGATTAGATTATAACGAGGATCCTGTTCCAAAGCAAAAATTCATTTCGCTGGGAGGTATTTTCGGAATTATCGGACTGGCAATTGTGTTGCTGGCTTACTTCTTTGGGCTGAAAAAAGAGCTTTACATTTTGGGTGGGCTAATGATTGCTTTTTTTGTGCTGATGCTTTTGGCTTACTTCCTGAAGACAAAAAACCGGGAGAAAAATGGACTGATTGAAATATTTTCAGATTTAATCCGCATGCCCGCCACCATGAAACAATTGGCGGTGGTGCAATTCTTTTCGTGGATGGCACTTTTTGCCATGTGGATATACACAACAGCTGGTGTTACCAGCCACTTATACCTCACTACTGACACTACATCGCTGGAATATAACACGGGCGCCGACTGGGTGAATGTACTCTTTGCCATTTACAACGGTGTGGCCGCACTGGTGGCCTTTTCGCTGCCGGTACTGGCAAAATACACCAGCCGCAAAACCACGCATTTTATCTGCTTAATGATTGGCGGAATCGGAATGGCCTCCATACTTCTGTTCAAAAACCCCGCTCTGCTCATTATTCCAATGATTGGAATCGGCATTGCCTGGGCAAGTATTTTGTCGATGCCCTACGCGATTTTAACTGGCTCGCTACCCTCGCACAAAATGGGAATTTACATGGGAATTTTCAATTTTTTTATTGTGATCCCGCAAATTCTGGCCGCTACCATTTTAGGATTTCTTGTCAAAAATCTTTTTGAAGGAAGAACTATTCTGGCGCTTGTTTTTGGCGGTGTTTCAATGATTATTGCTGCAATAACAGTTCTGTTTGTTAAAGATGTAGCCGCAGGTGAAAAATAGATTTTTTCCTGCGGAAAACTAAAAAATTAAAAATGAAGGACTTTATCATTCACCACGAATGGAAAATTATAGAAGAGGGTTTCAATCCTGAAAACAACCGGATTTCCGAAAGTATTTTCAGTATTGGAAACGGCAAAATGGGTCAGCGTGCCAATTTTGAAGAAAACTACTCAGGCGACTCCTTGCAAGGCACTTACATCGCCGGAATCTATTATCCCGACAAAACCCGCGTAGGCTGGTGGAAAAACGGATACCCGAAGTACTTTGACAAAATCATCAACTCCACTAACTGGATTGGAATTGATATTCTGATTGATGGCGAAACACTCGATTTGGCCAAAATGGAAATTGAAAAATTCAGGCGCGAGCTCGACATGAAAACGGGAGTGCTTTCCCGAAGTTTTGTGGCCACAATGCCCGGCGGACAAAAAGTGGAAGTAAAATCCACGCGCTTTGTCAGCATCGATGATACTGAAATTGGAGCCATCCGCTACTCGGTGAAAGCGCTGAACTTTTCGGGCGAAATTACGGTTGCTCCCTACCTCGACGGCAACGTTAAAAATGAAGACGCCAATTACGATGAAAAATTCTGGACCGAAATCTCCAAAGAAATAAAGGCAGAAGAAGGTTACCTCACACTCGAAACCCTGAAAACCCGTTTCCAGGTTACCACCGGAATGTGGTTCAGCATTCTGAAAAATAATGAAAAAGTTACGGGAAAACCCGAAAATGCTATCCTTGAAAAATACATCGGGGCGTCGCAAAAAATTCAGGTTAAAAAAGGAGACGAAATAACCATTGAAAAACTGGCAGCAACGGTTTCATCGTTAAATCACCCCAAAAAACAACTTGTTCCGCAGGCAAAAAAAGCTGTAAAAAGGGCTGCTGCAGCCGGGTTCGCCAATCTTTTTGAAAAGCACAAAAACAAGTGGCTGAAAAAATGGGAAACCAGCGACATTAAAATTGAAGGCGACATTGCAGCGCAACAGGGAATCCGGTACAATATTTTTCAGTTGAACCAGACTTACACCGGTGAAGACGAACGGTTAAACATTGGCCCCAAAGGATTTACCGGCGAAAAATATGGCGGTGTAACTTACTGGGATACTGAAGCATTTTGTCTTCCATTTTACCTGAGTACTGCCCCAACAGAGGTGCCGAGAAATTTGTTGCTCTACAGGCACAAGCATTTACATAAGGCCATAGAAAATGCCGGAAAATTAGGTTTTAACTGCCAGGCGGCCCTTTACCCAATGGTAACCATCAACGGCGAAGAGTGTCACAACGAATGGGAAATTACGTTTGAGGAAATTCACCGCAACGGCGCCATTGCTTACGCCATTTTTAATTATGTGAATTATACCGGCGATAAAGAATACCTTGCACCCTACGGATTTGAGGTACTTCTGGCCATTAGCCGTTTCTGGAGCCAGAGGGTGAACTGGTCGGAGGAAAAGCAAAAATTTGTAATGCTGGGCGTAACCGGCCCCAACGAATACGAAAACAACATCAACAATAACTTCCACACCAATTACATTGCCGTCTGGACACTGAAATACACGCTGGAAATCATCGACTACCTGAAAAAAGAGTTCCCGTTTCTGTTTGAAGAATTGATTAAGAAATGGAAATTCAACGAACTCACGGAGACTGCCCGCTGGAAGAATATCATCGAAAAAATGTATTTCCCGTTTGATAAAAAAGAAATGTTTTTTTTACCGCAGGACGGGTTTTATGATAAAGTGCTGCAGCCGGCTTCGGAACTTCCTGATGAGGAACGCCCCATCAATCAAAAATGGTCGTGGGACCGGATTCTGCGTTCGTGCTATATCAAACAGGCCGATACGCTACTAAGCCTGTTCTGGTTCGAAAACGATTTTTCAGCAGCTGATTTGAAACGGCATTTTGATTTTTACGAACCACTAACAGTTCACGAATCGTCACTTTCACCCTGCGTGCATTCCATTCTGGCAGCCAAGATCGGGGACGAAAAAAAATCGTACGAAATGTACCTGCGCACTGCCCGCCTCGATTTGGACGATTACAACAACGACACCGACGACGGATTGCACATCACCAGCATGGGCGGCACCTGGATGTCGGTTGTGTTAGGATTTGGCGGAGTTCGCGTAAAAAACAACCGGCTCGTTTTCAATCCCTTTCTGCCCAAAAAATGGAAGGCCTATTCTTTCAGAATCGATTTCAGGGGAGCCCACTTAAAAGTTACCATGAATAAAAACGGCTTTTCCATTGAAAACCTTTCCAATGAAAAAGTTTGGGTTCAGGTTTGGAACGAACAAACTGAAATTAAAAGCAACGAACATGTAAAATTTAAAAACACAAAATAATATGAAGCGCATCTTTTTTTCTGTTTTAATTATCCTCATCACCCTGAATATTGTTTCGGGCCAGGTTCAACCCGAACGGGTGGAACCCATGTTTTGGTGGGCCGGAATGAAATCGCCCGATTTGCAACTGATGGTTTACGGCGAAAACATTTCTGCAACCGATGTCTCATTGGAATATCCCGGCGTTGAATTGGTTGCTGTTTCGAAGGTTCAGAATCCGAATTATCTTTTCATCGATCTGAAACTTGCAGAAGATGTAAAGCCAGGAAGTTTCAACATTCTTTTTCAAAAAGAAAATGAAACAGAAGAAACTTACAATTACGAATTAAAAGCCCGTGAAAAAGACTCGGCCAGCCGCAAAGGTTTCGATCAGTCGGATGTGATTTACCTGATTACCCCCGACCGTTTTGTGAACGGAAATCCGGAGAACGATCAGGTGGAAGGCATGAAAGAATTACCCGACCGCAGCGACCGCGACGGACGTCATGGCGGCGACATTCGTGGAATCATCAATTCGCTCGATTATTTGCAGGAAATGGGATTCACTGCTGTTTGGCTCAACCCGGTGCTCGAGAACAACATGACGCAGGTTTCGTACCACGGCTACTCCACCACCGATTTTTACAACGTCGATCAGCGCTACGGTTCCAATGAAGAATACCGCGAACTGAACGACGAACTCGACAAACGCGGTATGAAACTGATTATGGATATGATTTTTAACCATTGCGGATCGGAGCACTGGTGGATGGACGACATGCCAATGAATAACTGGATAAATAATTACCCGGATTATAAAATCACAACTCACCGGCGCACGGTAAACCAGGACCCGCATGCTTCGGAATCGGATTATGAAGCGATGGTGGATGGCTGGTTTGTGCCCACCATGCCCGACCTGAACCAGGAAAATAAGTTTTTGTCGACCTACCTCATTCAGAACAGTATTTGGTGGATCGAATATGTAGGACTGGAAGGAATCAGACAGGATACATGGCCCTATCCCGACAAACACATGATGACTGAATGGACAAAGCGAGTATTGGAAGAATACCCGGATTTCAATATTGTAGGAGAAGAGTGGAGCCTCAATCCGGCCATTGTTTCATACTGGCAAAAGGGTCAGAATAATTTTGACGGCTACAAATGCCACCTGCCGAGCCTCATGGATTTCCCGCTGCAAAATGCAGTAAGCCGCGCACTGACAAACGAAGAAGGCTGGGGATCGGGGCTAATTGAAATGTATGAAATGCTGGCCAACGACTTTTTGTATCCCGATCCGGATAATCTGGTTGTGTTTCCTGACAATCATGACATGTCGCGATTTTTTGTACAGGTAGATGAAGATGTGGATTTGCTGAAAATGGGAGTTGCCTATTTTCTTACAACACGCGGCATTCCGCAATTGTATTACGGAACAGAAGTTTTGATGTCGCACCCCGGCGATAATCACGGCGACATTCGCTCCGAATTTCCCGGCGGCTGGGCCGATCACGACGTAAATGCTTTCACCGGCGAAGGTCTAACTATCCAACAGAAAGCGATGCAGCATTACCTTTCAACCATCCAAAACTGGCGGAAAAGCAAAGAGGTTATCCACCACGGCAAACTGATGCACTTTGTACCCGAAGAAGGCATTTATACTTATTTCCGTTACAATGAAAATGAGACAGTGATGGTAGTACTGAACAAAAACCGGGAGGAAAAAATGCTTTCAACAGAGCGATTCAAAGAAATTATTGAAGGTTATTCTTCGGGAAAAGAAATAATTACGTCCGCCATAATTTCTGACCTATCGGAAATAAAAGTCCCGGCAAAAGCGGCAATGATTATTGACCTGAAGTAGAAAAATAAATTATTTTCTTTGGTCGACTGTAGGAAATTACATGAAGTGTAACGGAAAAATGCCTTATGTTACCACCCAATTTGCATCGTGTGGCATCATGGTTTTCTCCCCATTTTAGAAAGTGTGCTGAAAATTCGCTAAACTTGTGTTCAACCTTTTGAAGAACAAAAAATCTTTACCAATGAAACTGTTAAAACTCAATTTCAATTTTCGGCAAATAGCTGTCTTTGCATTTGCACTTGCAGTGTATTCATGCAATTCGCCGGCAGAAAAACAAAGCGACGAAAACCCTAAAGAAGACGAATATTACGTTGCTGCTTATGTGTGGCCATCGTGCCACCACGACGAGCGATTTGGCGATATGCTGTGGCCCGAAGGAACGGGCGAGTGGGAAATCATCAAAAAAGGAACGCCCCGTTTCGAGGGGCACTACCAGCCTAAAGTTCCGTTGTGGGGATACGAGTTGGATGATGACCCCAAAGTAATGGAAAAATGGATTGATTCGGCCACCGATCATGGTGTGAATGTATTCATTTTCGACTGGTACTGGTTCGATGAAGGTCCGTTTCTGGAAAGCTCGCTGAACAACGGATTTCTGAAAGCCAAAAACAGGGACAAAATGCAGTTTTACCTTATGTGGGCTAACCACGATGTGCGCCGTAACTACTGGAACGTGCATAAGTTTACCGACGATACTTACATTATGTGGGAAGGAGCCGTTGACCGGGAAAACTTCGAAATTATTGTGGACCGCGTTATTCAAAATTACTTCAGCCAACCCAACTATTTCAAAATCGACGGATGCCCGGTTTATTCGGTTTTCAGCATTTACAACCTGATTAAAAGTTTTGGCACGGTGGAAGAAACCCGTGATGCCATCGATTATTTCAGGGAGAAAACAAAAGAAGCCGGATTTCCTGATCTTCATCTGCAACTGATAGTTTTTGAATCTCCCAACCAGCAACTGCAACAGAACCTGGAAGCAATTGGAGTAAACAGTGTAACAAAATACAACTGGGGCGGACCTCATCCGGAAGATTACATCCGGTGGGGAACCGAGTCGATGGAGCGCCGGGAGCAATGGGACGAAAAGGCCTCAATTCCATATTTCCCCAATGTTTCAATCGGCTGGGACGATTCGCCCCGCTTCCCACACAAGGGAAAAGAGGATGTGGTACATTACAACAAATCGCCCGAAAGTTTTGCCGCTTACATGCAAAAAGCCAAAGAGTTTTGCGATGAACATCCGGATCAACCCAATCTGATTACCGTTTTTTCGTGGAACGAATGGATTGAAGGCGGCTATCTGTTGCCCGATGTGAAGTACGGGTTTGGCCATCTGGAAGCTGTAAAAAGGGTGATAAAAGGGAATTACAATCCAAATCCTTTGAAATAAAACCGACCTCACGCGGTCGAAATGATTAATTTCTCAAAAAAATGAAAAAAGTACTGAAAAAATTAAACCTTTTTCGAAAAAATCTGTTTAAGTGATTGAAAGAAATTATTTACCCCCCATACAGATGGTTTGGTTTTTGGTTTAGTTTAGGTTTAGGTTGATTGAGAAAAGGCTGGTTGTTGAACCGGCCTTTCTTTTTTATCGTTTCATTATCCCGTAACACATTATTTTCAAAATAATATCGACACTGCGTTCCAGGTTAACCTCGCCATAATGCCCTGCTGAGAGTGGCATTTCAAGGCCTTTAATTGCAGTGGTAATTCCTATTGCTGCCAGGTTAAAATCGTAAATTTCAAATTCATTTTTACGTACACCTTCAATAAGAATTCGTTTTATCATTCTGATTTCATCCTGCTCGTAGCGGTGTTTAATGTCTTCAATAAACTCAACGGCTGTAACATCATTTTCAATGGCATGGTAAAAATTGGCCAGGCTCCTGAAAGTTTTCAGTTTGGTAAGGATGTAATCGCGCAGTTTATCGACAGGGTCGGTATTTCTGTTAATTACAATTTCCAGTTCGCGGGCCAAAATCTCAACCTCTTTCATAATAACGGCCTGAAAAAGATCTTCTTTACTTTCAAAATAGTAGTAAAGCGAGCTTTTCCCTTTACGCACAGCATTGGCAATGTCGTCCAGCGTGGTTTTTTTGTAGCCGTATTTGCTAAAAATTTCACGGGCAATTTTAAGAATGTTCTCCCTGTTCAGATCTCTCTTGCTGCCGTTTTCAGAAGTGATTTGCATCTTAAGTTTGTTTTGCTGCATTAATACAGTTAGCAAATATAATTAATTATTTCACCTGCTAAACGCATTGGAACTTTTTACTTTTACAGACGAATGGCTTCATGTTAATCGCCACTACCTGTAAATTCCTGAATACACAATCATTAATATTCGAAATGGGATTCTTTTTCGTCTTCCACAAGCTGAAAATCAAGTTGTTTTCGTTCAAGATTTGTGCGCCATATTTTCACCTTTATGTCGGCTCCCAGCTGGTATGATTTATTTTTGTGGCGTCCTACCAGTGCATAATTTTTTTCATCAAAAACATAGAAATCGTCGTCCATCTCCCGAATGGGAACCATGCCTTCAATTTTATTTTCCAGTTCAACAAAAATTCCAAAATCGGTAACTCCTGAAATCACCCCGACGTAATTTTCACCTACATGATCCTGCATAAATTCCACCTGTTTATATTTAATGGAGGCCCGCTCGGCATTCACAGCGCGCGCTTCCATGTCGGAAGAATGGCGACATAAATCTTCATATTTCTTTTCGCTGGCCGAATTGCCGCCCTCCAGGTATTTTTCGAGCAGGCGGTGAACCATCATGTCGGGGTAGCGTCGAATGGGAGACGTAAAGTGCGTGTAATAATCGAACGCAAGCCCGTAGTGGCCAATATTTCGTGTGGAATAAACAGCTTTGGCCATGGTTCTGATTGCCAGTGTTTCCAACAGGTTTTGTTCTTTTTTCCCTTTCACATTCTGCATCAGGTTATTGATTGAAGTAGAAATGGCTTTGGGCGTAGTCATTTGAATACCGTAACCAAAACGATGAATAAATGAATTGAACGATTCCAGCTTGTCGGCATCGGGTTTATCGTGAATTCGATACACAAAAGTTTTGGAGGTTTTATTTTTTCCTTTTTTGCCTATAAATTCTGCTACCCGTTTGTTGGCCAGCAGCATGAATTCTTCAA
This sequence comes from Bacteroidota bacterium, assembly GCA_051747885.1. Classification (GTDB taxonomy): domain Bacteria; phylum Bacteroidota; class Bacteroidia; order Bacteroidales; family Prolixibacteraceae; genus Tangfeifania. The sequence goes on from JBNJGR010000003.1 coordinate 43,388, forward strand.
TTAGCTCGTTGGCTTCCTCAGCCTGTTTAAAATAAACCGACAGTGGTTTGCCTTTTTCATCGATATTAAACTTTATTTCGATACGGTCGAACGCGATGGAACCTTTTTTGAAACGTTCATACCGGAGTTTTATGGCCAAATCGTTCAAAGTCAGCAACTCATAAGCCAGTTCTCCTTCTCCTTTTTCAATTATTTCCTGTGCATCTTCGTAAGCAAACCTCCGGTTGGAGTGGATTACCGTTTTACCAAACCACTCTTTTTTAATACCTGCTTCTTCATTCATTTCAAAAACAGCCGAAAAGCAAAGTTTATCTTCGTTGGGCCGAAGAGAACAAACCCCGTTGGAAAGTCTTTCGGGAAGCATGGGAACAACCCTGTCCACCAGGTAAACGGAAGTTGCCCGGTCTCTGGCTTCATCTTCAATTATGGTGTTGGGTGTAACGTAATGCGTAACATCGGCAATATGGATGCCCACTTCCCAGTTCCCGTTACCAAGCTTCCGCAGTGAAAGTGCATCATCAAAATCTTTGGCATCGGCCGGGTCGATGGTAAAAGTGGTGACATCCCTGAAATCACGCCGTTTTTTGTATTCTTCTTTTGGAATTTCCAATGGAATTTTCTCCGCTGCTTTATCCACTTTTTCAGGAAAAATGTGCGGCAGTTCAAATTCGGCAAGAATGGCGTGCATTTCGGCATCGTTATCGCCGGTGTCGCCCAGTACTTCAACAATCTGACCAATTGGGCTGCGTGCTTTGGGCGGCCATTCAATAATTTCGGCAATAGCTTTCTGCCCGTTTCTTGCACCTTTCAGTTTTTCTTTCGGAATAAAAATATCGAAACTCACTTTTCCTGACGGCGCAAGGAATGCAAAGTTGCGCGACATTTCAACTGTTCCTACAAAATGTGTTTTTTCGCGTTCAACTATTTCAATAACCTCCCCTTCCAGGTCGTGTTTTTTGCGGCGGGCATACAACCTCACTTTTACTTTATCGCCCTCCATGGCGTGGTTGAGATTACGCGACGAAACAAGTACCGGCCGGTCCATTTCTTCGCTGATAATATAGGCAAACCCCTGCGGCTGGAGTTCAACAACTCCGAAAATGGTCCCGGTTTTGGCTTTCAGCTTGTATTTTCCGCGCGAAACCTCATCAAGGTACTCGTCGTCTTTTAACTCTTGAAGAGCTACATTTACCAGCTGTCGTGTTTCATTATCCTTGATTCCCAACCACGAAGAAATTTGCTTGTAGTTTACTATTTTTCCGGTTTCTTCGTAAAGCATGGAGAGAATAATGCTTTTGAGTTTCTTTTTATTAAAAGTAACTGATTTTTTGAACTTCCGTTTTTGTTTATTCTTCTTTTTGGCCATTTATTTTCTTTTATATAAAGCAAGTTAAATTTTTTATCTGATTCATCCCAGCTTTTTGAATTATTCATTCCATTTTTTTAGCAAAACTAACCGGTATATTTAACAACCCTTAATATTCAATGTTTGCAGGAATTTGTATGTTTGTGGTTCGTTTTTTTATATAATGAAAATACTTGACAAATTACCATATTTCATTGTGGCTGGTTTTGCCTGGATTGCAATCGTTTCGTCGTGTGCCAACCAGGGCATGCCCACCGGTGGACCGCGCGACAGCATTCCCCCGGTGCTTGTGAGCACACAGCCCGAATACAAAGCTTTAAACTTTAGCGGAGAAGAAGTCCGGTTAACGTTTAATGAATTTATTATTCCGGATGCCATTTCAGAAAAACTCGTGGTTTCCCCCCCGCTTGAAAGCCGTCCTTCTGTGCTGACCAAATCCAAAACATTGATTATACGGTTCAACGATGAATTAAAAGACAGTGTCACTTACTCCCTCGACTTTAAAAACTCTGTTGTTGACAATAATGAACGAAACGAACTGGAAAACCTGCGCTTCTCATTTAGCACTGGAGATGTGTATGATTCACTGAGGGTTGCAGGTAAAGTAATGAACGGATTTAACCTTGAACCTGTAGAAGAATCGCTGGTAATGCTGCATAAAAACCTGCACGATTCTGCGGTTTATACGCTTCAGCCCAACTATATCGCAAAAACTGATGAAGAGGGAAACTTTCTGGTTTCGAACATTGCCCCCGGTAAATACCATCTTTTTTCAATTACTGATTTGAATAACGATTTACGATATAACGAAGGTGCCGAAAAAATTGCTTTTGTCGATACACTTATTGTTCCCGAAGCCGAATTTTATGCAGAGGCCGATACACTAACACAAGGACTCGACTCGATGCTGATTGAAGGACACATCCATTTTTCACCCGATCCTGTCTTCATGCGCAATTTTACTGAGAACATATATGAGCAGTATGTAAAAAACGTTGAACGAGAATCAAAATACAAAAGCACTTTTGTTTTTAATGAAACGGTTATTGACACGTTCGGCATCAGGCCACTTAATGCAGAAACCAAAGACTGGTATATACTGGAACCCAATGAAGAATTCGACTCGCTTACAGTTTGGATAGCAGACACAACACTGGCTGCAAACGATACCATTCCGGTTGAAATGTCCTATTATCAACTCGACTCATTGGAGCAGTTCTACCTGCAAACCGACACCGTTGAACTGATTTTTACGGAGAAAAAAGAAGAATCAAAACGTGGCAGAAGAGGCAGAAGTGAGGATGATGAAGAGGAAGAAGGCCCCGAACCGATTCCGCAGTTTAACTGGACGACCAACCTCAGTTCATCGAACTTTGAATTAAATAACGATATTGTGCTGACCGCCCCGCAGCCACTGGCAGGAATCGACACTTCGGCTATGTTACTTTACCTGTCGCAAGACACGCTGCAAACACCTCTGAAATTCAAATTTGCTAAAGACACAACGGCCTGGAGAACTTACCACATTTCCTACAACTGGGAGCCGGAAACCAGTTACACGTTGCAAATTGATTCAGCAGCCTGTATAAATATTTACGGCATAACCAGCAAAGCACTTGAAAGCTCGTTTAAAACCAGGGCCGAAGACTACTATGGTTCTATCAACCTTGAACTAAATAATGTGCCTGGTGAAATTTTGGTTCAGCTGCTTGAAAACACCGACAAAGAAGAGGTTATCAGAGAAATTAAGGCAAACGAAGACGGAACTGTTGTTTTCGATTTTCTTGCACCCGATAAATACAAAGTAAAAGTTATTTACGACCGAAACGGCAACGGGAAGTGGGACCCCGGAAGTTACCAGGATAAGTTTCAACCCGAGCTGGTCAGTTATATCAATGAAGTAATTAAGGTTCGCTCAAATTGGGAATGGAAACATGTTTGGGACCTGACACCCGATCCCATTTTCATTAAAGATATCAGGGATAAAGAACTGGAAGAGCAAAAACGAAAAGAAGCCGAGGAAGATGCAAGGCGCGAATCAGAACAGGGTACAAATCAACGGCAGCAAAATAATATGTTTGGCCCGGGTGGTGGTACTTCTCCGGGTTCGTTACAACCTACGGGAAGGTAATTTCTAAAAAAACAATGCGCCAACCTTACAATACATTGTTGTTTTTTGAATGAAATAAACTCACTTAATCATAGTTTTTTTATGTTGTTAAAACTAAACGACGTAAAATAATCGTTTTATATCAAAAATTGTGAATACCTTTATGTTGTCCTGATAATTTGATTACTGAAAAAATTTGTGGTATTTTTAAGAATTCCTTTTTTAACTTGGTTGTGCTATGCAAAATACAAAAAATCCGCTCATCTTTATTGTAAACGACAGCACGGTTTACAAAAACCTCATCCTTGGTTATTTAAATTCAAAAGGCCTTAACAATATTAAAACTTTCCATAGTGGTGAGGAGTGCCTTAAGTCAATCCACCTGAAGCCCGATATTGTTGTATTGGATTATACTTTTGAAGGCATATCAGGACTGGAACTCATGAGAAAAGTGCATGCCGATCATCCCGAAATTGATTTTATTTTTCTGAGCGGACAAAATGATGTAGAAGTAGCCGTAAAAATCATGAAAAAAGGGGCGGCCGATTATATTGTGAAAAATGACCAGGCACCCCAACAGCTTTTGCGTTCTATCGAATATTTAGTTTCGGTTACCAAAAGTGAAAAAGTGAAAAAGGGATTTCAAATTGGAGTTATCGGCTTCTTTATTATGATGTTCCTGCTCATAATGATTATTATTCTGCTGACTATCTTCCTTGAAGATTTCAATTTTTAAAAAAATTCATACCCGTATAAAATAAAAAAGCCGGAGAAGTTGCCCTCTCCGGCTTTAATATTACTGCTAAATTCAGTCAGTCATTTTAAAAATAACAAAATTATTTTCTAATCTACTTTACTAAATCATAAGTGTATTGGCTGTTGTTTGAGCTTAACACCACACGGTAAGTTCCTCTTTCCAGTTTTGAAAGATCGTACCCGGTTGCAATGTTAAAATCTTTACCCAACTCGGTTTCATATACCAGCCTGCTATTATCAAAAAACTTCAGCTTCAGTTTTTCCTGATCAAAATTGAGGTAAGATAATTGAAGCACATTATCGTTGTAGTTGAAATAAGGATCATAACGCATTTTTGATTCTCCTACAACAATACCATTGTTCGACACTTCAAAATTGTTCGACACTTTTGTGTCGTTTACTTTCAGGTTAAAAACATACTCTCCGGCTTCCAAACCTGCAAAATCGAAAACTTTACGGTAATCGGTCAATGCATTGCTGGTTTGTTTATAATAAACAATAGCACCGTTTCTGTCTTCAATGCTCATTTCAAACAAAGCCGGATTTTCGTTTAAAATAGATACTACTGCCCTATCGGCTGTAATAGGAGTTACACTCATTTTCGGTTTCTCTACGGCGGTGGTTATAGTGGCAACCGCTAATGCCATAACTGTAAATACTAATTTAATTGTTTTCATAACTTTCATTTTTAAGTTTAACATGAACTTCGCTGCAAACATATATGTTTTTCGGCATTATGCTGTAAAACATACGTTAATAATACATCAAATAAATGTGAAATTAACTTATAATAATTGTTTCGTATCTTCACAAATTATTAACAGGCTTATTTGCAGTAAATTAAAAACAAATCGCTTTTACATCAAAAATCATGCCTTCATTTAAATTAACTGTTAAATTAATTTTATTTAATTTCGGGTAAATTTTAAATATGGATGTACAAATACTGCAACTCCTTGACGGAGCAAAAAATGCAAGGGGCCTAACTGTAATTATAGATGTGTTTCGCGCTTTTTCCACAGCCTGCTATGCTTACGCGAAGAATGCAGCCAAAATAATTCCGGTAGGAAATATTGAAAAAGCCTATCAACTTAAACAAGATAATCCGGAATTTATTTTAATGGGAGAACGGGACGAAAGAAAACCACCCGGATTCGATTTTGGCAATTCACCTTCACTTCTTTCTTCTGCCAATCTCGCAGGCAAAACCATTGTGCACACCACAAGTTCGGGAACGCAGGGCATTGAAGCTGCACTCCGTGCTGATGAAATCATTACCGGAAGTTTTGTCAATGCTGCTGCCATCATACAGTACATACGGAGTCAAAACCCCGAAACAGTTTCGCTGGTTTGCATGGGCTACGCCTGCGAATACCCGACCGATGAAGATACGTTGTGTGCCGAATACATTAAAGATGAACTGCAAGGGCTGGACAATGATTTCGCCCGCATGAAAGAAATTATCCGCCAGGGTTCAGGAAAACGTTTTTTTGAACACGAAAATCAGGAATGGGCACCCAGCAGCGATTTTGAACTTTGCCTGCAAAAAAATATTTTTGATTTTTTGCTGAAAGTTAAAAACAACGGCACCAACAATTATTTGCAAAAAGTACAAATCGCCGAAAAAACAAATACAATTACATGATAATGAAGAAATACGATTTTGATGAAATAATTCCTCGTGAAGGAACCGACTGCATAAAATACGACGCCCGTGAATGGATTTTTAAAACCAACGATGTGCTGCCGCTCTGGGTGGCCGACATGGATTTTCGCACACCCGATTTTATTGTTGAAGCCATAAAGGAACGTGCCGAACACGAAATATTCGGCTACACGTTTAAACCCAAATCCTATTTCAAGTCCATTATTGGCTGGATGCAGCGCCGGCACAACTGGAATGTTCAAAAAGAATGGATTTCATTCAGCCCGGGAGTGGTGGCCGGATTGACTCTTGCCATTGAAACTTTTTCGAACCCCGGAGATGAAGTGGTGGTACAGCCGCCTGTTTATTTCCCGTTTTTTGATTGTGTGAAAGGAACCAGGCGAAAACTGGTTGAAAATCCGCTCAAACTTGAAAACGGGAGATACACTTTTGATTTTGAAGATTTAAAATCGAAAATCACCGGCAACACCAAACTACTGCTGCTCTGCAACCCGCAAAACCCGGGCGGAATGGTCTGGACAAAAGAAGAGCTGCAGGAACTCTCATCGATTTGCCTGAAAAACAACATCATGGTCATCTCCGATGAAATCCATTCCGATCTGGTTTTTGAAGGGCATACGCATATTCCATTCGCTGCCATTTCAGAAGAAGCCGCCAGCAACTCGGTTGTTTTTATGGCCCCCAGCAAAACTTTCAATGTAGCCGGGCTTTCCTCTTCGGTAGTAATTATTCCAGACAAAACAAACTTTGCCCGTTACGAACGCGCGCTGAATGTCGGACATTTGGGAATGGGAAATATTTTCGGGACAGTGGCACTCGAGGCGGCTTATGCTTATGGAGATGAATGGTTGGCTCAGATCCTGGACTACATTTGGGACAACTACCTATTTCTTAAAAAATTCATGAGCGAAAAACTGCCAATAGTAAAGGTGATGAAACCCGAATCCACTTATCTGATCTGGCTCGACTTCAGCGAATACGGCATGAACGACAATGAACTTTTCAAATTCATGGTTAATGAGGCCAAAGTTGGATTAAACAACGGGGACAAATTCGGGACCGGCGGAAACGGATGGCTGCGAATTAACATTGGTTGTCCGCGAAGCATTCTCGAAGAAGGCCTGAACCGGCTGGAAAAAGCTTTCGGCAAACTTTAACAATTGCTCAGAAATATTTATTTTCCAGGAACCACCCGATGGCTTTTTCTGCGGCTGTGCGAACAGAAGTAAGTGGCAGGTTTAGTTCCTTCATTGCTTTGGCTGGTGTATAGTAATTGTCCATGCATAACATCCGCGCGTTAACACTGTTAATTTGCAAAGGCCTGTTCATGACTTTTTCAGAAAAATCGCCCCAAACTCCCAAACCCCGCATTAAAAACCTGGGAACGGGAACCAGCACCGGATTTTCGCCGGCAATTTCAGCAGTCATTTTGAAAAAATCTTTATAGGTCATATTTTCGCCTGCCAGCAAATAGCACTCCCCTGTTCTCCCCTTTTCCATGGCATTTACAACGCCGGTGGCAGCCGATTCGGCATCCACAAAATTTTTACCCCCGGGCGGATAAAATGCAATTTTTTTATTCAGAATGTGCGAAAAAATCTGACCGCTGGCTGGCTTTACATCATTGGCTCCTATAATAAATGTAGGATTCACCACAACAGCATCGAGATTTTTGTTTCTTATCTCATCCAACACTTGTTGCTGGGCAAGATATTTACTGTACGCATATCCCGATTTTTTCATCCATTGATTGAAAGGATGTCGCTCGTCGCCAGGGTTTTCCATGGTCCCGTTTCCAATACAATTCGCAGTACTTACATAAACCAGCCGCTTTACCGGTTGTTTTTTGCACACATTAATACAATGCCCGGTGCTTTTAATATTTGGTTTCCTGTAGGGCTCCAGGCCAGATGGTTTTTGTGCTGTCCGCGCTGCAGTGTGAATAATAAAACTACAGCCTTTTGCTGCTTCGGCAATATCTTTTTTTTCAGTAACCTGTCCGAAAAAAAATTCAATATCGAGCCCGTTTAAAGCCTTTAAATTACTTTGTTGCCGCACCATTGCCCGCACTGCATATTTTCTGCTTAACAATTCCCTGACAATATGCGCCCCAAGTAATCCGTTTGCTCCTGTAACAAGTACTTTTTCCATATCATTTCGGTGAACTGCCTTGTAGTTTCTGATAATTGTTTTTTAGTTCAATATCCTTTCTGATAGAAGACCGCATCATTTCAAGCCGCATCCATAAAGGTGTTATTTTAAGCAGTACCCAACTTATCTTATTTAAGAATCCGGGAATGATAATCCGTTTCCGCTTCAGCAAAGATTTAATACAGATTTGAGCCACTTTTTCTACGGAAAGTGTAGTCGTTCTGATTAAACGGTTGTAATTTTCAATACTGTGGGTAACTTCGGCATTAGTTTTCATCCCGCCCGGATGGGCCACACTTACCGATACTCCGGTTCCTTTCAACTCGGCATCCAACCCCCTCGAAAATGAATAAACAAAAGCTTTTGATGCCGGATAAACTGTTTTGAAAGGCATTGGACTAAAGGAAGCCATGCTGGCAATATTCAGTATGTATGCGTTTTCTTGCCGTTTCAGGTTGGGAAGCATCAACCTTGTTAATAAAACAAGTGCATGCATGTTCAGCAGAACAATTTGTTCAACGTATTCAGTTTCAGCTTCTAAAAACGTTTTTACCCCGCCGAGCCCGGCATTATTGATAAGTATTTTAACTTCGTATTTTTCTGAAATGTACACAGCGAGTTTTTTCAACTCTTCCGGTTTTGTAAGATCAGCTTCAAAGGTACGTACCTGCACCCCATAATTTTGTGAAAAATAATTGCCCAGGATATTAATCTCTTCATTAGGGAGAGCTGTGAGCAGAAGATTCATACCACGCCTGGCACATTCTTTTGCAAGTTCTTTTCCCAAACCACAACTTGCACCAGTTATCAGCACGTATTGTATTTCGGTTTTGTTATTCATAAAAACAATATAACGATATAAGATATATGAGCAAATTTTTTCCTCTAAAACGTTTATTATCCGATGAATGTTACCCAAAAACACTTAAAACAACTTACAACCTGAATAGAGATCCTTTTTCTTATAAGCACCCATCCATCGGTAATATGATAAAAGCAGCACAGGGTTCACCACACAAATTATTTTTGTGTATATTAGCATAAACGAACTAATGTTATTTATAAACAATTAAAAAATCAAGTAAAATGGCAAATGAAGGATATCACGAAAAGATTTCGGAATTAAGTGAAGAAACAAAAAACATGCACCGTGCATTGGTTTCTTTAATGGAAGAAATTGAAGCTGTTGACTGGTACAACCAGCGTGTTGATGTGTGCAAAGACGAAGAGTTGAAAAAAATACTTGAACACAACCGCGATGAAGAAAAAGAACATGCGGCCATGTTAATGGAATGGATTCGCAGGAAAGACCCAAAATTTGAAGAAGAAATGAAGGATTACCTGTTTACTAAAAAAGAGATTTCGCACTAATCATTAAAATTGCGGACAATCCAGTTCACGGCAGTATCCGCATCCTGATCTCTCATACACCTGAAATGCTTTCGGGGACATTTTTTGTACCCGAGCTTGGAACAAGGCCTGCATTTCAGGTTTTTAATTTCCATAATTTTTGATGCCGGGTGAGGCTGGTAAGGCACCATTCCAAATTCAGGAATTGTATTGCCCCAGAAAGAAATAATTTTTTTGCCAAAGGCTGCAGCAATGTGCATGAGCCCGGTATCGTTGGTTAAAACTAATTTCGCATCCCGGACCAGGCTGGCCGATTGATTCAGGCTTATTTTACCGGTTAGGTTGAGAATGTGTCCCTGTGTTTCATCCTCAATTTTTTCGCCTGCTTCCGTTTCGCTTTTACCGCCCAATAAAACCACCGGGAAATTGATGTGGTTGCAAATTTCAGAAATTTTATCAACCGGAAGCTTTTTGGTGGCATACGTTCCGGCAATTATAAAAGCCACGTAACCATTTTTAAATGCAGGCGGCAACTGAGATTTATCAAAAACCTCATTCTCAGGAATAAAAAAATCGAGCCCCTTCCCGTCATTTTTCACATCGAAAACCGAGAGGGTTTCAAGATAGCGATCGACAATATGCTTTTGGGGCAACCTGTTAATTTTAAATTGAACCAACAGTAATTTTTGAAAGTTCAGTTTATTAAATGAAAACGACGGAATTTTCAGCCGGCTTTTTATACGGTTGCTTCTGAAATTCTGATGGAGATCGATTATGTAATCAAACTGCTCCTTTTCAAGCTCTTTAATCAGTTCGTTAATGTTTCCGGAGAAAGTATGTACTTTATCGATGTAAGGGTTCGAAATTACAAGTGTGGCGTGTTTTTTTTTGGTTACAAAATGAATTTCGGCACCCTCAACCTGTTGCTTTAGGCAACGAACCACGGGCGATGTTAAAACAATGTCGCCAATTGAACTGAACCGTATGACCAGGTATTTAATCTTCATGCATTTAAATAAAAACCCCGGGGAAACGTCATCACCGGGGCTATGCGTACAAATTAGTGCATTCTAAACTGATTCAAGCAATACAATAATTTTATTTCTTTTATTCTCTACTACCCCACCTTCAATCTTAAAATTTTGTTTTTTGTTATCCTTGTCAATTACCCGGATAGTCCCTTTTGCAAGGGTAGAAATAATTGGGGCGTGGTTATTTAAAATTTCGAACAGGCCTTTACTTCCCGGCAGCCTGATACGTTTAGCTTCTCCTGCAAATATTTTTTTATCGGGTGTAATTATTTCGAGAAACATAGGAAAAATGTTAAATGTTATTTATCGGCCAGCAATTTTTCTCCTTTTTCAATGGCTTCTTCAATGTTACCAACCAGGTTAAAAGCAGCTTCCGGATATTTATCCACTTCGCCGTTCAAAATCATATTGAACCCTTTTATAGTATCTTCAATAGAAACCAGCTTCCCTTCGAGGCCGGTGAACTGCGATGCCACAAAAAACGGTTGTGATAAGAACCGCTGTGCACGGCGCGCCCTGTGAACTACCAGTTTGTCTTCTTCTGAGAGTTCTTCCATTCCCAAAATTGCAATAATATCCTGAAGTTCGTTGTATCGTTGCAACAACTGGATAACATTTTGCGCACAATTGTAATGCTCGTCGCCAACAATTCCAGGGGTAAGAATCCGTGAAGAAGAATCGAGCGGATCAACCGCCGGGTAAATTCCCAGCTCCACAATTTTACGGCTCAGAACCGTTGTGGCATCAAGGTGTGAAAAAGTTGTTGCGGGAGCGGGGTCGGTAAGGTCATCAGCAGGTACATAAACGGCCTGTACTGAAGTGATGGATCCATCTTTAGTAGAAGTAATCCGTTCCTGCATCAGTCCCATTTCGGTAGCCAGCGTGGGTTGGTACCCAACTGCCGACGGCATTCTGCCAAGGAGTGCCGATACTTCGGAGCCCGCCTGAGTAAAACGAAAAACGTTGTCGATAAAAAACAGAATATCGCGGCCTCCGCTTTGCGAAGTTCCGGCATCGCGCAAACTTTCGGCAATGGAAAGCCCCGAAAGTGCCACTCTGGCGCGCGCACCAGGTGGTTCGTTCATTTGACCGAAAACCATTGCAAGTTTCGATTTTTTCAGCTTTTCCATATCCACTTTCGACAAATCCCAGCTGCCTTCCTCCATCGACTTTTTAAACTCTTCTCCGTAATCTACAATGTTGGCTTCAATCATTTCGCGCAGCAGGTCGTTTCCTTCGCGGGTACGTTCGCCAACCCCGGCAAAAACCGAAAGTCCGCTGTGGGCAAGCGCAATATTATTTATCAATTCCTGAATGAGCACCGTTTTTCCAACTCCGGCTCCGCCAAATAATCCAATTTTTCCTCCTTTTGCGTAAGGTTCAATCAGGTCGATTACCTTAATTCCCGTGTAAAGAATTTCCGACTCTGTCAGGAGATCTTCATATTTTGGCGGGTCGTTGTGGATAGTTTGCCCGTCTTTGGGGAGCGATTCCATTCCATCGATGGAGTTGCCCACAACATTTAAAAGTCTGCCAAGAGCTGCTTCTCCCTTAGGCATGATAATTGGTTTTCCTGTGGAAACCACTTCCATTCCGCGGGTTAACCCATCGGTTGAATCCATTGCAATG
>JBNJGR010000004.1:0-53539 GCA_051747885.1 Bacteroidota bacterium
CATTTTAACACTGTCGCAGAACATAACCGATGAAGGTTCACCACCATGTTCTCCGCAGATACCGATTTTTAATTCCGGTTTCACACTGCGTCCTTTGTCGACTCCCATTTTTACTACCTGTCCAACACCTTCCTGGTCAAGTACCTGGAATGGGTCGTTTTTCAGGATTCCTTTTTCGAGATAAACGGGGAGGAATTTTCCTGCGTCATCGCGCGAGTACCCAAATGTCATCTGGGTAAGGTCGTTTGTTCCAAATGAGAAGAATTCTGCAACTTCTGCAACTTTATCAGCTGTTATGGCAGCACGTGGAACCTCAATCATTGTACCTACAAGGTAGTCAACTTTGGCTCCTTTTTCTTCGAAAACTTTCTGTGCGGTTTCATGAATGATATCTGCCTGAAGTTTCAATTCTTTAACAGTACCAATAAGCGGAACCATAATTTCAGGACGAGCATCAACTCCTTTTTGCTTAAGGTTTACAGCTGCCTCAATAATAGCCCGTGCCTGCATTTCAGTAATCTCGGGGTAGGTGTTTCCGAGACGACAGCCGCGGTGACCAAGCATTGGATTGAATTCATGTAAATCGTCAACCAATGCTTTTACGTCTTCAACTGAAATTCCCATTTCCTTGGCCATTTCCTTCTGGTTAGCTTCTTCGTGTGGCACAAATTCGTGTAACGGCGGATCGAGCAGGCGGATAGTAACGCCATAGCCAGCCATTGCTTCAAGAATTCCTTCAAAGTCTTCACGCTGGTAGGGAAGCAGTTTTTCAAGGGCTTTGCGTCTCTCCGGCTCGTTGTTTGCCAGAATCATTTCGCGCATGGCTTTAATGCGATCGCCTTCAAAGAACATGTGTTCTGTGCGGCAAAGACCAATACCTTCGGCTCCAAATTTCCGGGCAACTTTCGCGTCATTCGGAGAATCAGCGTTGGTACGGACTTTCATGCGGGCAAATTTTTCAGCTAAATCCATTATTTTAGCAAAATTACCGCTCATTTCGGGATTTTTTGTATCCACTTTTCCTTCGTAAACTTTTCCGGTTGAGCCGTCGAGCGAAATCCAGTCGCCTTCTTTAAACTCTTTCCCGTCAATAGTCATTACTCGGGTTTTATAATTTATTTTCACTGCACCAGCTCCGGAAACACAACATTTACCCATGCCTCGTGCAACAACCGCTGCGTGAGATGTCATACCTCCGCGGGCGGTTAAAATGCCCTTGGCAATATGCATGCCTTCAAGATCTTCGGGAGAAGTTTCAACTCGCACAAGAATAGATACCGGATATTTATCTGCTTCGTCGGCAAAAAATACTACCTGACCTGTAGCGGCGCCTGGTGAGGCGGGCAATCCTTTTGCCACAACATTTGCTGACTTAAGTGCAGAAGGAATAAAAACAGGGTGAAGCAGCTCATCCAGTTTATTAGGATCGACACGCTTTAAAGCAGTTTTTTCATCAATTTTACCATCTTCAAGCATGTCAACGGCTATTTTAACCATTGCAGCGCCCGTGCGTTTTCCGTTACGGGTTTGCAGCAACCACAATTTACCCTCCTGAATGGTAAATTCCAGGTCTTGCATATCGCTGTAGTGATCTTCCAATTTTTGCTGGGTTTCATCCAGTTGTTTGTATAATTCCGGCATTGCTTCTTCGAGCGACGGGAATTTGGCTGCTCTTTCTTCTTCGCTTATTCCTTGCAATTCAGCCCATTTTCTTGAACCTGAAAGGGTAATTTCCTGTGGTGTGCGGATACCTGCAACCACGTCTTCTCCCTGTGCATTAATCAGGTATTCACCGTTAAATACATCTTCACCTGTTGCTGCATCGCGGGTAAAGGCAACGCCTGTGGCCGAGCTGTCGCCCATATTACCAAATACCATTGCCTGCACGTTTACTGCAGTTCCCCATTCGTCAGGAATTTGTTCCATTCGGCGGTAATAGATTGCACGCGGATTGTTCCAGCTACCGAATACAGCAGCAACTGCTCCCCAAAGTTGTTCCCATGGGTCGGTGGGGAAGTCTTTGCCGGTTTCTTTTTTTACCGCTGCTTTAAAACGTTTAACCAATTCCTGCAAATCATCAGTAGTGAAATCCGTATCCAGCTCAATTCCTTTTTCTTCCTTTAAATGTTCAATGATTTCTTCAAAAGGATCGCTCTCTTCTTTACTGGCCGGTTTCAATTCCATTACCACATCACCGTACATCTGGATGAAACGGCGGTAAGAGTCCCAGGCGAAACGGGCATTTCCCGATTTTTTTGTAATTCCCTCAACGGCATCGGTATTCATTCCGAGATTTAGGACGGTATCCATCATTCCCGGCATTGAAGCGCGGGCACCCGAACGTACTGACAGCAAACAGGGATTATCCTTGTCGCCAAACTTCGTGTTTGTCAGTTTTTCAACCTCGGCAACTGCTGCCTCTACTTCAGGTTTAATTACTTCAAAGGTCTTTTCCTGCCCTTGTTCATTATACATTGTGCAAACCTCGGTAGTAATTGTAAACCCCGGTGGTACTGGCACACCTATTAAATTCATTTCTGCAAGGTTTGCCCCCTTGCCACCCAGCAGGTTTTTCATATCAGCTTTACCTTCGGCCTTACCGGCACCAAAAGTATATACATGTTTTGCCATAAAAATTTATTTTTTTATTTGTTTTAGAATAATTTTCATAATTATTTCGGGATGCTAAAGTAACTTAAATTTTTTATAATTAAAACAGCCAGAAACTATTCCATAACAGGCTTTGCCCCATATTTACCAGAAATACACTGTTAAACCGATTGTCATATTAAATAATTGTAAACAAAATTTCAGCGAAAATTAAAACTTATTGGTATTTTATTCATTAAATCAATGGTAATCTGACATTCTGAAAGCAGGCACCAGCTGATTTCATTTTTATACTGAACGGGTAAAAAAAAAGTATTTATCGTTTTGAAAATGAACTATTAACTTTATTTAACTTTGATTTCAAAGTGTTAACTTAATTCTGTCGTATTTTTGTTTCAGTGTTTAAGGTTAATGTGTTTTTTCATAGAGAATAGATTTGGTTAGGTTAGAAAAACAGGGATGAATATTCATCCCTGTTTTTTTGATTACTGCCAAAAATGCACCTCCATCAGTCATTTTATGCAACTATTTCATTGGTTTTTTTGTCGTTTGTGACATCTTGTCTTTCAGTTGTTTATGGATTGTTATTTGCAGTTGAAATGAAAAATAAACGATTATGAATTTAAATAACTTTACGATAAAAGCACAGGAAGCCATCCAGCATGGTTTTCAGATTGCACAAGGAAATAACCAGCAGGCAACTGAGACTGGTCATATTTTGAAAGGGCTCACACATTCAGCTGAAAATGTGGTAGAGTTTCTGTTAAAAAAGCTTGGTGTAAATACTTCTATTTTTCAGCAGGCACTTGATAAAATCATAGAATCGTATCCGCGTGTTACAGGAGGCGATCAGTACCTCTCTTCAACCGCCAACAGGGTTTTGCAAAAATCGCTGGCCCTGGCCCAGGAAATGGGTGATCAGTACGTTTCGGTTGAGCATATTTTGCTGGCGCTGCTCGATGCCAATGATTCAGTTAGCCGGTTGATGAAGGATAACGGCATTTCAAAAAAAGATTTGCAAAAAGCCATTGAAGAGCTCCGCAAAGGTTCAAAAGTTGACAGTCAGACGGCAGAAGACAAGTTCAACTCGTTGAACCGATTTGCAATGAACCTGAACGAACGTGCCCGTACGGGAAAACTCGATCCGGTTATCGGTCGCGATGAGGAAATCCGGCGCATTTTGCAAATTCTCTCCCGTCGTACTAAAAACAATCCCATTTTAATTGGAGAACCCGGAACGGGAAAAACTGCAATTGCCGAGGGGCTGGCCCACCGCATTGTTCGTGGTGATGTGCCGGAAAACCTGAAGACAAAACAAATTTTTTCGCTCGATATGGGCGCCCTGATTGCCGGTGCAAAATACAAAGGCGAATTTGAAGAACGCCTGAAAGCTGTGGTTCACGAAGTGGTGAATTCCAACGAAGAAGTGATTCTTTTTATTGACGAGATTCACACGCTGGTGGGAGCTGGAAAAAGTGAAGGTGCCATGGATGCAGCTAATATTCTGAAACCTGCGCTTGCCAGGGGCGAACTGCGCGCAATTGGTGCAACCACTTTTAACGAGTATCAAAAATATTTTGAAAAAGACAAAGCGCTCGAGCGCCGTTTCCAGGTAGTTCATGTTGACGAACCGGATACCCTGAGTGCCATATCAATTTTGCGCGGAATTAAAGAGCGTTACGAAAGCCACCACAAAGTGCGCATTAAAGATGATGCGATTATTTCGGCTGTTGAACTTTCGCAGCGGTATATTTCCGACAGGTTTTTGCCCGATAAAGCCATCGACCTGATGGACGAGGCAGCTGCAAAATTACGTCTCGAAATGGACTCAGTACCTGAAGAACTGGATGAAATTGAACGCCGTGTAAAACAGCTTGAAATTGAACGGGAGGCCATTAAACGTGAAAAAGACGATAAAAAGGTGGCCCAATTAAGCGAAGAAATCTCAAATCTGAAAGAAGAACAATCGCGGTTAAGGGCAAAATGGGAAAGCGAAAAGTCGATAATTAACGCCATTCAGAAAAAGAAATCGGAGATTGAAGATTACCGTTTTGAAGCAGATGATGCGGAACGGCAAGGACTTTACGAACGAGTGGCCGAGTTGCGGTATGGAAAAATTAAGGAAGCAGAGAATGAAATTGAAAAGCTGCATAACGAGCTGCAGAAAATGAAAGAGGGCGACAGCCTGATTAAGGAAGAAGTGGAAGCTGAAGATATTGCTGAAGTGGTGGCTCGCTGGACTGGAATTCCGGTGGCCAAAATGTTGCAGAGCGAGCGCGAAAAACTGTTGCACATGGAAGAAGAACTGCACAAACGTGTGGTTGGTCAGGATGAAGCAATTGCCGCTGTTTCTGATGCTGTACGTCGCAGCCGTGCCGGCCTGCAGGACGAAAAACGACCCATTGGTTCGTTTATTTTCCTGGGCTCAACAGGGGTTGGGAAAACAGAACTGGCCAAAGCTCTGGCCGAATACCTGTTTGACGATGATAATATGATTACGCGCATCGATATGTCGGAATACCAGGAGAAATTTTCTGTTACTCGGCTAATTGGAAGTCCTCCAGGTTACGTGGGATACGACGAAGGAGGTCAACTTTCGGAAGCAGTGCGACACAAACCATATTCAGTGGTGCTTTTCGACGAGATTGAAAAAGCGCACCCCGATGTTTTTAACGTGCTTTTACAGGTGCTCGACGATGGAAGGCTGACCGACAACAAAGGACGAACCGTTAATTTTAAAAACACAATTATTATAATGACCTCCAACCTCGGTTCGCACATTATTCAAGAAAGCATGGAAAACCTGTCAGACAAAAACCAGGAAGAAGTACTGGAAGAAACACGCCTGAAACTGCTTGATTTACTGCGTAGGTCAATCCGGCCCGAATTTTTGAACCGAATTGATGACACCATAGTTTTTACACCACTGTCGAGAAAAGATATAAAGGAAATTGTCCGGTTGCAGTTTAACCAGGTAATAAAACGGTTATCGGGTACTGATATAAAAATCTCAATTTCCGAAAATGCCGTTGAGTGGCTTGCACAGGCAGGGTACGATCCGCATTTCGGAGCACGCCCCGTAAAACGGATTCTTCAAAAAAATGTACTGAATGAATTGTCGCGGAAAATACTAGCCGGTGCGGTAGATAAAACAAAACCCATTGAGATTGATGAAAAAGAGGGGCACCTGATATTTAAAAATTAGGTGCAGAAAAAGGCGCCCTGGCTTTGAAAAGTCAGGGCATCTTATTATTTCTTTTTTACAAGTCGTTTAAATAGGATGTTAATTCCTTTGTGGCCCCGTTCAGCTCTTCTTCAACCTGGGTAAGCAACCCGGGAATCGGATCAATCTGATTGTTTTCAGCAAGGAGCTGAATTCTTTTAAGGGTTTTACCGGTTTCTTCCATACTGAAAATTAAAGCCGACGATTTGGCCGTGTGCGCTTCTTTGGCCAGGTTGCTTTTTTCATCTTCTGAAAGAAACTGATGCATATTTGAAATAAATTCGGGAACCTGTTTCAGAAATATCTGAATAAGTTCTTTTTTAAAATCTTTGTCACCTCCCGAAATTTCTTCAATGTAACCAAGATTAATGTACTTGAAATTTTCGCTCATCTTCTATATTGAAATAAGGGGCGCAAGTTAGTGAAATTATCTAAATTAATAATTCCCTAAACGCTGATAAAATTCATGTGAAAGCTATTAGTGAATCCATAGTTTTGCATTTACTTTGAAGGTGAAACCGAATAAATTATTTCCTAAGGGGCTGAATTTATCCCTGTTCAGGAAACAAAAAAATGAATATGAAACTTACGGCACTGAATGAAATACACAAAAGAGCAGGCGCTAAAATGGTTGAATTTGCCGGGTACGAAATGCCGGTTGAGTACAGTGGAATTAAGGAAGAACACCTCGCTGTGCGAAATTCAGCAGGCGTTTTCGATGTTTCGCACATGGGCGAATTTTGGATTAAAGGGCCTTATGCACTCGATTTGGTAAAAAAAATATCGTCGAACGACCCCACGGTTTTAAAACCCGGGCAGGCACAATATTCTTGTATGCCAAACGGGGAAGGCGGAATTATTGACGATTTTCTGATTTACAGTTTTGGCCCCGAAAAATTTATGCTGGTTGTTAATGCCTCAAATATTGAAAAAGACTGGAACTGGATTAAAAGTCAGAATGAATTTGGTGCTGAAATGGAGGACAGCTCGGATGAAATCAGTTTGCTTGCGGTACAGGGGCCAAAAGCTACCGAAATTTTGCAGAAACTTACCCCGGTAAATTTATCCGATATCAGGTTTTACACTTTTGAAACCGGTAGCATTGCAGGGGTTGATGAAGTTATAATTTCGGCTACCGGATACACAGGAGCAGGTGGTTTTGAGTTGTACTTTGAAAACAAACACGCCGAAAAGATTTGGAATGCAATTTTTAAAGCAGGTAAAGAATTTGATATTAAACCCGCCGGACTGGGAGCTCGCGATACTTTACGACTCGAAATGGGATTTTGCCTTTACGGAAATGATATTGACGATAAAACTTCACCAATTGAAGCTGGATTGGGTTGGATTACCAAATTTAACAACGGACGTCAGTTTATCGATCGCGACTTTTTAATGATGCAAAAAAAAGAAGGAATTACCAGAAGACTTCGTGGTTTTTTATTGAAAGAACGTGGCATCCCGCGTAAAGGATACCAGATTGTAAATTCAGAAGGAAACCAAATTGGCGAAGTAACTTCGGGGAGCATTTCACCGGTTTTGAACAAAGGTATTGGCCTTGGTTATGTGGCCAAAGAGTACAGTGCTTTTGGAACACCCATCTGGATCAAGGTGAGAAACAAAAATATCCCGGCCGAAATTGTGAAGCTTCCGTTTATTTAGGCGAGTATATATCCACATAAATATAAATGCTGCTTTGCTGACTGCGGAGCAGCTTTTTCATTTTAAACTCTATGAGGTGAGAAGCTATTGGTTCGACCGTTAAATAATAGCTCCATTTTTAAATTCTTTCCTGAAAAGTGGCTTTCTTTTTCAGAATCGAATAAATTTGTATGGCTTAACATTGAGAACATCATAAAACGTTAAAACAGCAAAATGATTTTTATCAGCTTGCAGGCTTTCTTTACAATGTTTTATAACTCAATTTTAAAGCCGTTTTATTGATTTTTCTCATCTGCAAAACATAAATGAATGACGACCTTTGAAAAGGTGTTTTGCAAAAAATAAATTTGTTTATTCACCTTTAATAGTTGTTTGAAATTAATTGCGTTAATGTACAGGTGGTTAACAATCAAAAAAAATCACAACTTTTAAAATGTGCTTTTGGCGCGTTAAAACCTTAAAATTTTAATGAAATGAAAAAACACAATTTTTATGCAGGACCCTCTATTTTACCTGAGTTTACCAAAAAAATGACAGCCGAGGCTGCATTAAATTTTGCCGAAACCGGTTTGTCGGTGATGGAAGTTTCGCACAGAAGCAAAGAATTTGTAGCTGTTATGGACGAAGCCCAGATCCTGGTAAAAGAATTGCTTCACGTTCCTGAAGGTTACTCGGTACTTTTTCTCCAGGGTGGAGCAAGTCTTCAATTTTTAATGGTACCCTACAATTTAATGAATAAAAAGTCGGCTTATCTGAATACAGGCTCGTGGTCATCAAAGGCCATTAAAGAGGCCAAATTTTTTGGAGAAGTGGTTGAAGTGGCTTCATCGAAAGATGCTAACTTTAATTACCTGCCCAAAGATTTCACCGTTCCTGAGGATGCTGATTATTTCCATATCACTACCAACAATACCATTTTTGGCACCGAAATTTTAAAAGAGCCCGATGTAAATGTTCCATTGGCTGCCGACATGTCGTCCGATATTTTCAGCCGCCCCATTGATGTGGCAAAATACGACGTTATTTATGCCGGTGCACAGAAAAACCTCGGGCCTTCGGGCGCCACACTGGTAATTGTTAAAGATGAGGCCCTGCAACGCGTTGACAGGCCCATACCTACAATGCTGAATTACAAAACCCATATTGATAAAGGTTCGATGTTTAATACACCGGCAACACTGCCTGTTTTTGCTTGTTTGCAAACATTAAAATGGCTCAGGGAAAAAGGCGGTGTTGAAGCAATGGAACAAATTAACATTGAAAAAGCCGGATTGCTTTACGACGAACTTGATCGCAACAAGCTGTTTGTTCCCACTGTGCCCAATCCTGAAGATCGGTCAAGAATGAATGTTACTTTCGTTATGGCACCCGACTATGCCGAACTTGAGAAAGATTTTCTCGATTTCGCAACTCAAAAAGGAATGGTTGGAATTAAGGGACACCGCTCGGTTGGAGGTTTCAGGGCTTCGTTATACAATGCAATGCCTTACGAGAGTGTGAAGGCCCTCGTGGAAGTTATGCAGGATTTCGAAAAAAATAAATAATAAGAAATTACCCGCAACCCGGTGCTTTTAGCAGAGGTTACGGGTATTTTTTTTCTAAAACCCGGATCTATGAAAAAGATTTTAATTGCAACCACAAAACCGTTTGCTCCAGAAGCAATAAAAAAAATTAAAAAGATTTTAAGTAAAGCAGGTGCTGAATATAACCTTGAATTACTCGAGAATTATACCGACCGGCAGGATTTGCTGAAAGCAGTTGCAGATGCCAATGCTTTAATTGTACGAAGTGATAAGGTTGATGCCGATGTGTTTGATGCTGCTCCAAAACTTCAGATTGTGGTGAGAGGCGGCGCGGGATACGATAATGTAGATCTTGACACAGCAACAAAAAAAGGTGTGGTTGTAATGAACACTCCCGGGCAAAATTCCAATGCCGTGGCTGAACTGGCAATAGGTCTGGCCATTTTTGGTTTACGCGAAAAATTCAGCGGAAAACCCGGCGGAGAAATGCGGGGGCGCACCCTCGGTTTGCACGGGTTTGGTTATGTTGCCCGAAATGTATTTCGCATTGCACGGGCTTTCGGAATGAAAGTTATTGTTTATACCCGCTACAGTAAAGGTGCCGCTGCAGCCATTGGGTTAAAAGTAACCAATTCGCTGGAGCAACTTTACGAAAAAAGCGACATTGTTTCCATTCATGTTCCGGCGCGAGGCGAACATATTAAATCCGTTAGTTACGATGTGTTGAAATACCTTAAAGATGGAGCTGTAATTGTAAACACGGCACGCAAAGAGGTAATTAACGAACCCGACCTGGTGAAAATAATGGAAGAAAAACCCGGGATTAAATACATGTCGGATATTACACCCGACTGCGAGGATATTTTTCAGGAAAAATTTGAAGGGCGTTATTTTTTCACCCCTAAAAAAGCAGGCGCACAAACCATTGAAGCAAATATTAACGCAGGTGTTGCTGCGGTCGGGCAAATTGTAGATTTTTTTGAAAATGGGGATACCACTTATCAGGTGAATAAAGAAAAATAAAATGGCAATTGTAAAACCTTTTAAAGGACTCCGTCCACCCAAAAATATTGCAGAAGATTTGGCCTGCCTTCCTTATGATGTAATGAACTCTGAGGAAGCGGCACAAATGGCTCAGGGAAAAGAAAATTCGCTGCTGCGCATTACCCGTGCCGAAATTGAACTGCTGGAAATTAAGGATATTCATTCTGAAACTGTGTACAATAAAGCCCGGGAAAACTTTATTGCTTTTCAGGAAAAAGGATGGTTGGTGCAAGATGATGACCCCAAATACTATATCTATGCGCAAACCATGAACGGTCGCACGCAGTGCGGTATTGTGGGCGGCGCAGCCTGCTCCGATTACGAAAAGGGAGTGATTAAAAAGCATGAACTCACACGGCCGGAGAAAGAAGAAGACCGCATGGTGCTTACGCGTTACCTGAATGCCAACATAGAACCTGTGTTTTTTGCCTACAAAGCTGTTCCCGAAATTGATGAGATTGTAAAAAGCGTTGTGGAAAATAACCAACCTGATTACGATTTTACCGCTGATGATGGTTTCGGGCATCACTTTTGGGTGATTAATGATGTGGTTAAAAACCAAAAACTCGAACAGCTTTTTGCTGAAAAAGTACCCTGCACTTATGTTGCCGACGGGCATCACCGTACTGCAGCTGCCGCACGGATAGGACTCGAAAAATCAGCCCAAAATCCGAATCACACCGGCAACGAAGAATACAACTTTTTCATGGCCGTACATTTCCCTGACGACCAACTTCAAATAATTGATTACAACAGGGTTGTTGCCGATTTGAACGGCCATTCAGAAGAGGGTTTTTTACAAGAGTTGACTAAAGGTTTTGAAGTAGAAAAAATAGGGGCCGAAATTTTCAAACCTTCAAGGCTGCACGAATTCAGTCTCTATCTATCCGGAAACTGGTACAAACTCACTGCCCGTAAGGGAACTTTCGACGATGACGACCCGATTGGTGCCCTCGATGTCACCATTTTGTCGAATCAGGTGTTGGGGCCAATTCTGGATATTACTGATTTACGGACATCAAATCGTATCGATTTTATTGGTGGAATAAGAGGCCTGGGAGAACTGAAAAAACGAGTTGATTCTGGCGAAATGAAAGCAGCTTTCGCGCTTTATCCAGTTTCAATGCAGCAATTAATTAACATTGCCGACAGCGGAAATATTATGCCTCCCAAAACCACCTGGTTTGAACCCAAATTACGTTCAGGCCTTGTAATTCATAAATTGGACTGACATGTATAAACATATATTAATTTGAAAAGGGGCTGTGCGTTGCAGTCCTTTTTTTATTTCCCAAACATTACGTTTGCTGTTTTATTTTCCTCAAAAATGGTTAATTTCAGCAGTTTAAAATCAGATAATAATGGATATTGAAAAAATAACACTTGCCAGTATATACAAGCGAAAAAAAACCGATCGCGATATTTTTCAGGAACTTATGCCAACAAAGGTGAAAGAAGTGCTCCTAGTGGCTACGCTTTACGATTCCTATTCAATTGTACGGGAAGGCCAGTTCAGCGATAAAATTTTTGGTGAATACCTGCAGCTCAATTTATATGCAGCCCCGAGGTTTACAAGCGTTAATACCAGGGAAGAAGCACTGCTCACACTCGAACACCGCGATTTTGATGTGATAATTGTAATGGCAGGTCTCGATAAAGATGCGGCGGTTGAAACAGCGCGCGATTTAAGTCAGGCCAGTCCGCGAATTCCGCTTCTTCTCCTGGCTAACAACAATTCCGATTTAAGTTATTTTCAGGCAGAAGGCAGAAAACTCGATTTTATAGAACGGATATTTGTTTGGAACGGCAATTCCAACGTTTTCCTGGCTATGATTAAATACATTGAAGACCAAAAAAATGTTGCGCGCGACACGCAAAACGGGAATGTACGCGTTGTTTTGCTGGTGGAAGACAGCATCCAGTATTACTCACGTTATTTGCCTATTCTTTACACCACAATTATGACCCAAACCCAGATTCTGGTGCAGGAAGATGCCAAAGACGAGTTGCATAAAATTTTAAAAATGAGGGCCCGTCCAAAGGTAATTTTGGTTGATAATTTTGAAGATGCAGTTAAGGTTATAAATAGTTACAGGCGACATATGCTTTGTGTTATTTCAGACGTGCGATTCGAACGTAATGGCGTTGACGATGAAGATGCTGGAATTGAGCTGCTGAAGTATGCTAAAAGTAATCTGAAATACGCCATACCGGTTTTATTACAGTCGCAGGCTATTGAAAATGCAGAGCGAGCCAAAAGTATTCAAGCTGATTTTATCGACAAGAATTCAGAGAGCCTTTCCATGGATATTCTGAACTTTTTGTACAGGCGACTGGGGTTCGGAAATTTCGTTTTTAAAGACCAGGATGGCAAACCGATAACAGAAGCTGAAAACCTGATTGAATTTCAAAAAAAATTCAGGGACATTCCCGCTGAAGCCCTTTTTTATCACGGGAAAAGAAATTCTTTTTCAACCTGGCTGATGGCACGCGGAGAAATAAATATGGCAGAACAACTGCGGCCTGTAAAAACAGAAGATTTCGAATCGGCTGAAGAATTGAGACAGTTTTGTCTGGATGTTTTTCAGGATGTGAGGTTCGAAAAGCTGAAGGGAACCATTGTGAATTTTGACCCCGCGCTTGCTGATTCTAACCGGTTAATTCACCGCCTGGCTAAAGGTTCGCTCGGCGGAAAAGGAAGAGGAATTGCATTTATCTGTAATTTCATTGAAAATATCGATTTTCAGAAACTTATTCCCAGCTTAAACATTCGCATTCCTGCAACAACAGTAATTGGTGCACTGGAATTCGATAAGTTTGTTGAAATGAATAATTTGTACGATGATATTTATTCATTAAATGATTATGAATCTATTCGTCAGCATTTTCTGGAGTCTGAATTTGATACTAAAACAAGCGAACGACTTATGAGCTATGTCGGGCAGGTTAACAAACCTCTTGCTGTAAGATCGTCGGGGCTTTTCGAAGATTCACTGCTGCAACCTTTTTCAGGCGTTTATGCTACCTACTTGATTCCCAATAGCCACCCCGATGTAAATGTGCGCTTCAACCAGCTGGAAATGGCAGTGAAACTTGTATATGCGAGTATATTTACCGAATCAGCACAAGCTTATTTCGATGCCATCAATTATAAAATTGAAGAAGAAAAAATGGCAGTTGTAATTCAGGAAGTTGTAGGACAGGAGTATAATAAAAAATATTATCCGGCAATTTCAGGAGTTGCACAGTCGTATAATTATTATCCCATTTCGTACATGAAGCCTGAAGATGGTTTCTCTGTGGCAGCAGTTGGGCTGGGAATGTATGTTGTAGGGGGTGAAAGTTCTTACCGTTTCTGTCCCAGATTCCCGGCTATAAACCCCACTGCGGTTAGCGATCAACTGCGAGATTCCCAGCGTTATTTTTATGCCATTGACATGACAAACGACAATTTTGACCTAATTGCCGATGGGGAGGATGCGGCCATAAAAAAATTCAGGATTAAAGAAGCTGAACAAGATGGAACACTTGAGCATTCTGCTTCCACTTATTTAATAGAAAATGACGATTTGGTCCCTGGAATACAAGGCGAGGGGCCTCGGGTTATCGATTTCGCCAATATTCTTAAATATGACTACATTCCATTATCCGAAACACTCAGGTTGCTTCTTCAGTTATTTAAAGAAGCAATGGGGTCGCCGGTTGAAATCGAATATGCCATTGATTTGGATGCGAAAGAAAATGGCTTGCCTACCCTCTATCTCCTACAAATAAAACCTTTAATACGACTTGAGCAACAAGTGGATATTGACCTGGGAGCACTCGATGATGAAGGGGTTTTTATGTATACGGAGCGAGGCATGGGTAACGGGGAAATTGAAAGTATCAATGATATCGTTTTTGTTGATCCTGAAAAATTTGACAAAACCAAAACCCGGCAGATGGCTGGCGAGATAAATATAATTAACACACTTATTGAAAAAGAAGGCAGAGAGTATATTTTAATTGGTCCCGGCCGATGGGGATCGCGCGATCCTTATACCGGAATTCCCGTACTTTGGGCGAATATTTCAAAAGCCCGTGTAATTGTAGAAATGGGCTTGCCCGATTTCCCGCTGGATGCATCTCTGGGTTCGCATTTTTTTCATAATGTAACCTCGATGAATGTGGGCTATTTCTCTGTGCCTTATAATTCAAAAAACGAATTTTTAAAAATGGACATGCTAAAAGAACAGGAAATTGTAAATGAAAGCGAATTTATAAAACATGTTCATTTTGAAAAACCGCTTAAAGTATTAATGAACGGAAAAGAACGAAAGGCACTTATACATTTATAAACAAATGTTTTTATGTGTTGTATAACAGGTAACTCCAAGTCATCAGAACGGTATTGCCGTAGTTGTGTTAATAAATTTTAACCTGTTGTCAAATCATTGGCTGAAAATTCAGCTTTTGATTTTAAAATTTATCTTTGTCTGCTGGAGAAAATATTTTGAAAACTGGAAATTACAAATAATAAAAACTAAGAGTTTACTGAATTTATTTATCTAAACCGTAACGTTTGTTACATAAAATTTTTAATCTTATGGACAATATTTTCTTTATAGTTCCAATTGCTTCGATTATGGCTCTGGGCTTTGCCTGGTATTTCTTTAAATCGATGATGAAGAATTCGGAAGGTACCGACCGAATGAAAGAAATTGCTCAATATGTTAGGGAAGGTGCCATGGCCTATCTGAACAGGCAATACAAAGTAGTTACAATTGTATTTGTAATACTGTTTATATTGCTAACCATCATGGCCTATTTTAATGTACAAAACCCATTTGTTCCGGTTGCATTTCTTACCGGTGGTTTTTTCTCGGGCCTTTGTGGTTTTCTTGGGATGAAAACTGCAACATTTGCTTCGGCACGTACCGCGCATGGTGCATCGCAATCACTGAATAAAGGGTTGCAGGTTGCTTTCCGTAGCGGAGCAGTAATGGGGCTTGTAGTAGTTGGGTTTGCGTTGCTCGACATAGCAGCCTGGTTCCTGGTATTAAATGAGTGGGTTTACACACCCGATAATATGGCCAACGGGCTTCATTTTCTTGGATTAAACCTTGTACATGCCCACCCTGAATATGTGACTGATGGACTTATTAACGCCGCAGGTGAGCGAGTAAAATTAATTGAAATTACGGTTACCATGCTTACTTTTGGTATGGGCGCATCTACCCAGGCGTTGTTTGCACGTGTCGGGGGTGGTATTTACACCAAAGCTGCCGATGTTGGTGCCGACCTGGTTGGTAAAGTTGAAGCCGGTATTCCTGAAGATGACCCGCGCAACCCGGCTACAATTGCCGATAATGTTGGTGATAATGTAGGCGACGTTGCCGGTATGGGAGCCGACCTGTACGAATCTTATGCAGGATCCATTCTGGCAACAGCTGCACTGGGGGCTTCGCTTCCTGCTCTGGTTATGCAAGATGCAGGACTAACTGCATATCAGGCTGTGCTTGCCCCGATGATGGTGGCTGCAATAGGTATTATTCTTTCAATAATCGGAATTTTTATGGTGCGCACCAAAGAATCTGCTACCCAGAAAAACCTGTTAAATGCATTGTTACTTGGAACCGGTGGTAGCTCAGTTCTTATACTTTTAGCTATGATTGGCCTTGTTTTTCTGGGCTGGGTAACCTGGGGCGTTTTCTGGGCTGTTGTAATAGGTTTGGCTGCCGGTGTTATAATCGGACAGGCCACTGAGTTTTTTACATCCGATGAATACAAACCTACCAAAGGCATTGCCAGGCAGGCTCAGCAGGGGCCGGCAACTACCATTATCGACGGAGTTGCAGTTGGTATGACCTCTACCTGGATTCCGGTGGTAACTATTGTGCTTGGAATTATGGGGGCTTTCTGGGCATCAGGAGGCGCACAACATTTTGCCATGGGAGTTTACGGAATTGGTTTTGCAGCTGTCGGAATGCTTTCAACACTGGGAATCACGCTGGCTACCGATGCTTTTGGACCAATTGCCGATAACGCCGGCGGAAATGCCGAAATGGCGGAGTTGGATCCCAAAGTTCGTGAACGCACCGATGCACTTGATATGCTTGGAAATACAACCGCTGCTACCGGTAAAGGTTTTGCTATTGGTTCGGCTGCCCTTACCGCAATGGCACTTATTTCAGCCTACATGGAAGAAGTACGCCTGTGGTTCAGTAAAATTGCAAAGGCCGGAGAAGGTTTTGTCACTAAAGGCGGTATGGATTTTTATGTTGATGTTCCTGAAGGGGTAAATGGTATTGAAATTGCTTCTGCTTCGGTAAAACAATTTTCTGCAGCTTACGATATTACCCTGTTTAATCCGCTGTTTTTAGGTGGCTTATTTATTGGTGCAATGATGGCTTTCTTATTCAGTGCACTTACAATGAAAGCTGTTGGGCGGGCAGCTGGAATTATGATTGACGAAGTACGCCGCCAGTTCCGCGAAATGAAAGGCATTTTAACCGGCGAAACAAAACCGGACTATGCCAGGTGTGTTGCCATTTCTACCAAAGGTGCCCAGCGCGAAATGATGCTGCCCTCGATTGTTGCTATTGCAGTTCCTGTAATTGTTGGTGCTGCAATGGGAGTAGCCGGTGTTGTTGGCCTGTTGGCAGGTGGTTTGACCACAGGATTTACACTCGCTGTATTTATGAATAATGCAGGTGGAGCATGGGATAACGCCAAAAAATATATTGAAAAAGGAAATTACGGCGGCAAAGGTAGCGAAGCACACCACGCAGCCGTTGTTGGCGATACTGTTGGCGACCCGTTCAAAGATACTTCAGGCCCGTCTCTGAATATTCTTATTAAACTTATGACTATGGTTTCGGTTGTTATGGCCGGCCTCACAGTTACAATAAGTTTGTTATAAGCAGTTAATAAATTTTCAACAGAAAAAGACCACCTGTCATTTAGCAGGTGGTCTTTTATTTTGTTTCAGTATAAATTCCGGTTCTTTTATAAAAGAGCAACAATTATAAAAGGATTTTGAACAAAATATTTCTATATTTAGTTTTTAATTAAGGAAATCAAAAAAATCAATTAATATGGCAGATCTTTCAACAACTTACATGGGTGTAAAACTTAAAAACCCACTTATCCTTGGAGCATGCAATTTGGTAGCAAAACAAAAAACAGTTGAAGAACTTGAAAAAGCAGGAATTGGCGCAATTGTTTACCGTTCGTTATTTGAAGAACAAGTTCAGCTTGAGGGGCTTCAAATGTCAGAAGATATTAATGAGTACGAAGAACGCAATGCAGAAATGATTCGGCTTTTTCCGGAAATTGAGCATGCCGGCCCGAAGGAACATTTATACAATCTAGAAAAACTGAAGAAAAATGTTAGCGTGCCTGTTTTTGCCAGTTTAAATGCATTGTACGAACCCACCTGGATTGAGTACGCACAAGAACTGGAAAAAACCGGAGTTGACGGACTGGAATTAAACTTGTATGCTACTCCGGGCTACTTTGAACTTACTGGGGAGTCGATTGAAGAGAAGCAGGTGGAAATTGTAAAAGCAGTTAAAAAAGCAGTAAAAATTCCTGTGAGTGTAAAAATAAGTTTGTTTTATACTAATCCACTCAATTTTATAAAAAAAGTAGATGAGGCCGGTGCCGATGCCTATGTGCTTTTTAACCGCTTCTTTCAACCTGAAATTGATATTAAAAAAGAAGAATTTCATTTTCCATGGGAATTGAGCAACCAAAAAGACCACATGATCGCCCTGAGGTTTGCCGGTTTGCTTTTTGGTAACCTCGACGGTGATGTTTGTGTGAGTCGCGGTATTTACACTCCCGAAGATGTAATTAAAATGTTACTGGCCGGAGCCGATACCGTGCAGCTGGTTAGTACCATTTATAAAAACAAACCGGCAGTTGTGGCAAAAATCCTCGATGAACTGAACAAATGGATGGATGAAAAAGAGTACAAATCAATCGATGATTTCAGGGGTAAACTTTCACGCAAAAACATGAAAGATCCGTTCACTTATCAGCGTGCACAATACATCGATATTTTAATGAATTCAGAAGATATTTTTAAGAAATATCCGATGAGGTAATCAACATAAAAAGTTGCATGTTTTTAATAAAAGCAGAATCCGTTTCAGGGTTCTGCTTTTATTTCTTCTAATCCCTGCTTTTAATCGCGTTTGGACACCTAACTCTTTTTCGGATAAAGGTTTTTCCCTCTTGGTATAGGCATTTTTGAACCAAACAAACAGCATTTTGTCCCTTTAGTTTAAGTACCTGGTTTTGTGTTGGAATGAATGCAATTTACTTCTTTTGTAGTGTGCAAAACAACAAGAGGACAACGTTCAAAAATAGTTAAGATATGATGGGGGAAGTTAACCACAGAAAAAATTTTCCCAATACAAACCCAGGATGATAAAACCGAGAATGGTTCAAAAGGACGCTTAAAAACTACTGCAATTTATTGTGGTAGTTTTTTTTGTAATCATCAGAGATATTCAATCTCAACATGTTTGAAAAATTTGTTTGCCAGGATTTTCATAATGCGCTTCACAACAAATTTCCGAAGCTCGAGTTCTATAGGCTGTTCCGGATCCTGATGTGCCCAGTTGATGCGTGTGCCCAAAATAATTTCAATGCTGTCGTGTTGAAGGAGTAGTTTAACTACTTTTTCCGGCGGGCTGTCCTGCAGCCGGGTATCGCTGTTATAATTTTCGAGAATTTCTTCCACTTTTCCCAGGGTCAGGATTCCTTCGGTAACCATTTCAAAGCCTTCCATTTTTGCTGAAGGTGGTAAAGAATCGCGGGTTTTGGGTGCATGTTCAATTTCAACATTCATGTTCAGTTCGCGGGCTATAATTTCGGCGGTGGTTCCTCCGCATATTATCTTTTTTCCATTGAAGCTTTTAATGCGGTCGGCAAAATCGTAGTCTTTTATCTTATAAAAAGGCGGGCCGGTAATTAACATGAACTTACGGGGTTCCCTGAAATAAATTACGCCACATGTGGTGTCGTCCTTCATTTCAAAGTTATCGTTCATGGCTGCCTGGTTAATAATTTTCTTCGACAGTTTAGACGCTGAAATAGTTGGCATTCGTTCCACCTGGTTCAGGGCAAAATTGTAAACGTTATCAGCGCCCCAGCCCATTGGGTAGCGGTTGTTGCCCCCCAGCCCCGATTGAACAACTCCATCGGTAAGAAATACCAGCCGGTCTTCTTTGCGTGCAACAAACTCCCGGCAACGTAGCAGTTTCCCCACGTTTTCATGGCCTCTCACCTCCAGTTCGTATTCCCGGGGCTGGAAAGGTTTTCCGTTTCGTATGATTAAAACGGGAGGGTTGTCATAGTTGATTATCCGCACCTGCCCGTCGGCTTCAAGTTCAATAATTGTAAAAGTGGCATAACTTTCTTTCCCGTCGCTGCTTTTGGGCAGAGCTTCCATAATTATCCGCGATGAAATTTCGGGTTTGGTGTGGAACCGTGCATATTTCAGCGCCATTGTGGCTGTGAGCTGAGCAAGTACGCTGGCTTTTATGCCGTGGCCGATTCCATCGCTTAAAACCAGTATAGTGCGACCTTCTTCCCTGAAAATGTCTGACATGAAAACATCGCCACATGCAATTTCATTTTTGGGGCGTTTCTGCTGCACATCAATTTCAACGTGGTAGTTTTGATTATTGGTCGTCACCATATCTGTAGGATTGAATTATTGAGTTGAGTAATTCTTCTGTTTCTGCTGCATTTTCACCCAGCAGGTGGGCAATCTTTTGTACCGTTTCAATATTTTGTTCTTTAATACGCTGTGCACGGTTAATAATTTCGTCGCGGACTAGTAAAGGAGCCGACATATCGCGAATAACTGCACCAACAACTTTTTGCTTATAAAGTGTTACCACCGAAACATGAAGCAGTTTGTCGCTGTACTTTATATCGCGGTCAAGCATTTCTTCGCCCGATTTCAGTATCCCTGACAACATTTTAAATATTACGTCAGGAACCAATCCTTCCACATCGGCACCTTTCAGGCCGGGAATGGTTTCATATAGCTCCAGTGTGTCTTCTCCCATTAAGCGGGCAAAGCTTTCGTTGGAGTCAATTACTTTGTTTTGCTGATCCATCATGATAATCCCAAGATTGATTTTGTGCATCATGTGCGAAGAAACTTCCATCGACTCTCTCGCTTTTTCCAGGCGTTTCTCGGTTTTTTTTAGTTGGGTAATGTCATTTATCGAGCCTACAATTCCAACAATTTTGTTGTCATTATCGCGGATGACGGCTTTGTTAATGACCACATCCAAACGGGAACCGTCTTTTTGTTTTACCTGGGTTTCATAGCCCTGAACATCCGGATTTGCAATCAACTGCTGGTCTCTTTGATGAAAAATATCAGCCATCTCTTTGGTGTAAACATCATAAACCGATTGGCCTATTATCTGTGCTTTCGGCATGGCCAGAAATTCCTCGTGGGCTTGGTTACACATCTGGAAAACTCCTTCTAAATCGCGGTAGAAAATGGGCACTGGCAAAGCGTCGATAATTTTTTGATAAAATTTAGGATCGTCAATATTGCCGGGCAAAAAAGATTGTTTGTCGTAAATCATTGTATCATTTTTAATAAGAACAAATATCAGCTGGAAAAATAATCATTTAAAAGCTTATTTCGAATCATTTTAAATCTATTTAATAACATGAATTTATGAGTTTTAGCAGCAAAATAGCGGTTTGTACCATTATCTTTGCTTTTGTCATGAATTGAATTTTAAAAAGGAAATTAACAGTACAATATTGTGAAAATCAACGAAATAATTGAGAGGATAAATGCCAGGGCAGCTACAAGTATTCCTGCTGATGATTTTGAACTGGAAAAAGCTTTCAGCTCCGATTTGATGAGCGATGTGCTAACACTCGAGGAGGAAAATATCCTGCTGATAACCGGCCTGGCCAACGTGCAGCTTATCCGCACGGCAGAAATGGCCGATATTGATGTGGTTGTACTGGCCCGGGGGAAAAAGGCATCGCCCGAAATGGTTGAGCTGGCCAGTGAAAATGGTTTGGTTATTCTGGAAACTCCTTTTTCAATTTACAAAACAAGCGGAATACTTTATTCGAACGGCCTAAAACCGGTTTTTTAATGGCAATTGAGTTGAATTTCACAATTGAGGGGGGCGATTTTTCCAATGCCGGAAAAGCATCGAGCAAAATAAAGAAGGTTTTAAAACAATTGAATATTGATGCCAAAAACATAAAAAAAATTGTTGTGGCAGTTTACGAGGCCGAAGTAAATGTAGCTGCACACGCATACAGTGGAAATGTAAAAGCCCTGGTAAGTGAAAATGATGTGGTAGTGATTGTTTCTGATTCGGGGCCAGGCATTGAAGATGTTGACCTGGCCATGAAGGAAGGGTATTCAACTGCATCGAAAGAAGTGAGGGAAATGGGTTTTGGCGCAGGAATGGGGCTTGCCAATATAAAAAGAAATACCGACGATCTTAAAATTGAAACCACAGTGGGCGAGGGAACAACCGTAACGTTTAGATGTTTTTACTGATGGAGAAAAACAAAAAATACCACGCACTGAAAGTTGATACTGAGAAATGTTTTGGGTGCACACATTGCATGAAAATTTGCCCGACCGAAGCCATTCGCATTGTTGACGGAGTAGCTGTTATTGATAATCAGCGGTGTGTGGATTGCGGGAACTGCCTGCGTGCCTGCCCGGCTGATGCCTTTTATGTTGAGCAGGACGATCTCAGTAAAATTAACGGCTACAAACACCGGGTGGTGCTTTTCCCTTCGGTATTAATTGGCCAGTTTCCTGAAATTTATTCCGAAGGCCAGATTTATGAGGCGCTGCTTGAATTGGGATTCACCCATATTTTTGAAGTGGAACAACCAGCCGGCTGGCTCATGGAATCCATAAAAGAGTGCGGCAGCGAAAATACCAATCGCCCGTTAATTTCTTCTTTTTGCCCGGCAATAGTTCGGCTTATCCAGTGTAAATATCCGTCGCTTACAGAGCATGTTGTGAGAAGAAAAGCTCCGCACGATCTGGCCGCTCATTTTGCCATTGAACAGATCAAAAAAGAAGGCGCAAAAGAGGATGAAATCGGCATTTTTTACGTATCGCCCTGTTCAGCCAAAATGGCTGCGGTAAACCAGCCTGTTGCCGAAAAAGAATCGATTGTAACCGGGGTAATCAACATGAAAGATTTGTATAACCGGATAATGAAACTGATTCCGCCAAGAGAAAAAATGGACACCTCCGGATTTCGCCGGCACCTGAGCCGCGAAGGCATTTTATGGAGCCTTCCGCGGGGCGAATCGGCGTGGTACAGGAAAAAGTCAATGGCAATCGATGGCATCCATAATGTGGTGAAATTTTTAGAACGGCTGGAAAACGACGAGGTGCCCGAAATCGATTTTCTGGAACTGAAGTCGTGCAGCCAGGGGTGTGCAGGAGGTATTTTGCTTACCGGGAACCGTTTTCTTACCGTTGAACGCCTGCAAAAAAGAGTTGCCAGATATCCAAAGGCTGCCCAAATTGATACAGGAGATACCGCGAAGGAACTAGTAAAGAAGAAGCTTGTTGCCGATGAAATTAAACCCGAACATGTATTTGTGCTTGACGAAAATCGCTCCAAAGCCATTGAGAAATTAAAGAAAATCAACGATATTTTGTGCCAGCTTCCGGGACTGGATTGCGGCGGTTGCGGGGCCCCAAACTGCCACGCACTAGCTGAAGATATGGTTAAAGGAAAAGGTAAAATGACCGATTGTATTTTCTTGCAAAATAAATATTTAAAGGAACAAAAAGTAAAGCCTGAAAGAGCGTATAAAAATCTTGAAAAAATTTGGGGAGAACAACGCTTTGAGGCCGATTGCAACAAAAAAGGAGGTAGAAATGAAGGTTTCTGATTTGGTTGAAAAATATGGATTGAAAGTTTTTTCGGGAGAAGAAGGCCTGGCAAATATGATTGATGGCGGCTATGTGTCCGATTTGCTGAGCGATGTAATGGGCAATGCCGCCGAAAATGAAGTTTGGATTACTTTGCAAACGCACCAAAATGTTATGGCCATCGCGTCGTTGAAAGATTTGGCTGCCGTTATTCTGGTGAAAGGTCTGGAGCCTGATGAAGATACACTTGAGCGCAGCAGGGAAGAAGGAATTCCGCTGCTGGGAACTGGGATGGGAACTTTTGAAATGGCCGGAAAACTCTATATTGATTTGAACCGTAACAACAATCAGTAAATGATTTGAAGTAATACTTATTCATTTTTTTTTCTCACATTCAAAAATGCGTAATAATGAAAAAATTCAGGGCCGATTTACATATCCACTCGTTGTTGTCGCCCTGTGCCGATTTGGAAATGACCCCGCGTAATATCGTGCAGAGGGTCAGGGAAAATCAAATTGACATCATTGGAATCACCGACCACAATTCCACGAAAAATGCACTGTTGGTAAAACAAATGGCCGAAAAAGAAGGGATTTTTATTTTAACCGGCGCCGAAGTAACTACCCGCGAAGAAGTGCATTGCCTTACTTTTTTTGAGAAGGAGAGCGAACTGCAAAAATTTCAGCAGTTTATTGATGAAAATATTACCAAAATTCCTAACGACGAAGGTTACTTTGGCTACCAGCCGGTTGTTGATGAAAACGAAAACATTAAAGAAATGATTCCTTATTTTCTTCCTGCGGCACTCCGGAAAGGAATTTCCCAGGTTCAGCAGCAGGTTGAAAAGCTCAACGGAATTTTCATCCCTGCCCACATCGACCGTCCTGCAAACGGAATTCTCAGCCAGCTGGGCTTCATTCCGCCTGGTCTGAAATTCGATGCACTTGGCCTTTCGAGGCATGGTTCGGTAAAACATGTTCAAAAACAGTATGTTTTACAAAACAAAATCACCTTTATTCGCAATTCCGATGCCCATTTTCTGGAACAAATTGGCGAAATTTACTCCCTCTTTAATTTGAAAGAAATTAGTTTTTTGGAAATAAAAAAGGCTTTGAATCAATTGGATGGCCGTTTTGTAGAGCAGGTATGAAAACCATTTCGGAACATGTGCTGGATATAGTGCAGAATTCAGTCAGGGCTAAAGCAACATTGATTGAAATCATTGTAAATGAAAATAAAGAAAATAATCTTTATACCCTGATTGTAAAAGACAATGGTTGCGGAATGCCAGAGGAAATTTTACAGCAGGCAACCAACCCGTTCTTTACATCGCGGAAAACCCGGAAAGTGGGACTGGGCTTGTCGCTTTTAAAGCAAAACGCCGAAAGTGCAAACGGCTCTTTTACCATCGATTCTGCTCCCGGCGAAGGAACTTTGGTAAAAGCTGTTTTTCAGGAATCGCATTTGGACCGGCCTCCGCTTGGCGACATCTGGAACACGTGGTATTACACTTTGCTGAGCAACCCGGAAATCCGGTTGATTTACAAACACTGCAATGGAACCGGCAGTTTTGAAATCGACTCGAAAGAGATTACCGACATGCTCGAAGGAGTTTCACCAGGGCAAAAAGAAGTGAGAGAAGCTATTATTGAAATGATAATAAATAACCTGAAGGAATTAGAAGTAATTAATTAAAAAATACCGTTCAACTATGACAAAAATAAAAACTGTGGCTGACCTTAAGAGAATAAAAGACGAAGTTCAGTCGAAAATTAAATTGAGGGAGAACAGCGACCATCCCGAGCAAATTGTTCAGGTAAAAGTGGGCATGGCTACTTGTGGAATTGCATCGGGCGCAAAAGAAACCATGAAATATTTTGTGGATGAGCTGGAACAGCAGGCCATTGATGCTGTGGTTACGCAAACAGGCTGCATGGGCTATTGCTATGCTGAACCAACTGTGGAAGTTACTCTGCCGGGAAAAGATCCTGTGGTGTTTGGATACGTAAATAATGAAAAAGCAGAAGAAATTATTGATGTTTACATTAAACGCGGAGAACTTATCGACGGAGTAATACCAATAACTTTTAAAACCATCGACGATTAATTAACTTTCAACTGATCAAGTATGACCGATTATAAAATGCATTTGCTTATTTGCGGCGGCACTGGGTGCAAAGCTGCAGAGAGCGATGAAATAAAAAAATCATTAAAAAGCTGGATTGATGAACTGGGCCTGGAAGACGATGCCCAGGTTGTTTTTACCGGCTGTTTCGGGTTTTGCGAAAAAGGACCAATTGTTAAAGTGTTGCCCGACAATACCTTTTATGTGAATGTAAAACCTGGTGATGCCGAAGAGATTGTAAAAGAGCATCTTGTAAAAGGACGCCTGGTTGAACGACTGCTTTATAAAGACCCGGTGACCGAAGAAAAAGTAAGCGATTCGAAAAGCATGGATTTTTACAAAAAGCAGATGCGGATTGCTCTACGAAATTGCGGTTTCATTAATCCTGAAAGCATTGATGAATACATCTCACGCGATGGATATATGGCACTGGGCAAGTGCCTCAGCGAAATGACCCCGGAAGAAACCATCAAAGAGGTGAAAGATTCCGGCTTGCGCGGTCGTGGAGGCGGCGGATTCCCGACTGGGCTGAAATGGGAAATTACCCGTAATGTGGAGTCGGATGAAAAGTACGTGGTTTGCAATGCCGATGAAGGCGACCCCGGGGCATTTATGGATCGTTCTATTTTGGAAGGAGATCCTCATTCGGTTATTGAAGCGATGGCTATTTGCGGTTACTGTATCGGTGCTGATAAGGGCCTGGTTTACATCAGGGCTGAATATCCGCTTGCTATTGAAAGGCTTACAATAGCGCTTAAACAGGCACGCGAATACGGACTTCTTGGTGAAGATATTTTGGGAACCGGTTTCAATTTTGAAATAGCTATTCGTCTGGGTGCCGGAGCATTTGTTTGTGGTGAAGAAACAGCGCTCATCCATTCAATGGAAGGGTTAAGGGGCGAGCCCACATTCAAGCCTCCGTTCCCGTCGGTTTCAGGATACCTGGGTAAACCTACCAACGTGAACAATGTTGAAACTTTTGCCAATATACCGGTGATTTTGAACAAGGGAGCCAACTGGTTCAGTAAAATCGGAACCGAAAAATCGAAAGGGACAAAAGTATTTGCCCTCGCCGGTAAAATTAATAATGTGGGGCTGATTGAAGTGCCTATGGGAACAACCCTGCGTGAAGTGATTTACGATATTGGCGGCGGCATAAAAGACGGTAAGGGGTTTAAATCGGTCCAAACCGGTGGCCCCTCAGGTGGATGCCTGACCAAAGATTTTCTGGATACCCCCATTGATTACGACAACCTGATTGAAGCTGGCTCAATGATGGGCTCCGGAGGTATGATTGTGATGGATGAAGACGATTGCATGGTTTCCATTGCCAGGTTTTATCTTGAATTTACTCTCGAAGAGTCGTGCGGTAAATGCTCACCCTGCCGCATTGGAAATAAACGACTACACGAAATTCTTGAAGATATAACCGGTGGAAAAGGAAAGGAAGAAGATTTAGAACGGTTAAAACTACTGAGCAATGTTATAAAAGATACCTCCCTGTGCGGCCTGGGACAATCTTCCCCAAATCCTGTTTTATCCACAATTCTCAATTTTGAAGATGAATACCTGGCACACGTAAATGAGGGAAAATGTCCGGCAGGTCAGTGTAAAGCATTGCTTAAATATGAAATAATTGAGGACTTGTGTACCGGTTGTACACTTTGTTTCCGTAACTGTCCGGTGGGGGCTATTACCGGGGAGAGAAGGCAGCCACACTATATCGACCAGTCGCTTTGTATTAAATGTGGCGTGTGTTACGAAAAATGCAAGTTCAATGCAATTAAACTTTTCTAATCCTGAAAATTAAAAACAATGGATACAGTACAGTTAACAATTGATAATAAACCACTGGTAGTAAAAAAAGGAGCTACTATTTTAGAAGCGGCAAAGGGCATGGGGATTCATATCCCAACACTTTGCCATATGAAACTCGACGACATGAATATTGAAAACAAACCCGGAGGGTGCCGCGTTTGTGTGGTAGAAGTGGAAGGAAGAAGGAACCTTGCACCTGCCTGTTGCACCGAAGTTGCCGAGGGAATGGTTGTGAATTCACACTCCATTCGTGCCATAAATGCCCGAAGAACTGTTGTTGAGTTAATTCTTTCGGATCATCCTGCCGATTGCCTTATTTGTGCAAAGTCGGGAAACTGTGAATTGCAGGACATGGCTCATCATTTGGGCATCAGGGAAATACATTATCAAGGCGAGCAGTCAACTTACCGTGAAGATACCTCGCCTGCTATTATCCGCGATGTGGACAAGTGTATTATGTGCCGCCGTTGCGAAATGATGTGTAACGAGGTACAGACAGTTGGAGTACTTTCTGCTATCAACCGTGGCTTCAACTCTGTTGTTTCTCCGGCTTTTGAAATGAACCTCGACCATTCGGTTTGTACTTATTGCGGACAGTGTGTGGCTGTTTGTCCAACCGGCGCTTTAACCGAGGTGGATCAAACCAGCAATGTTGTAAGAGCCTTGTCTGATCCTTCAAAAACTGTAATTGTTCAAACAGCTCCTGCCGTGCGTGCTGCCCTGGGCGAAGAATTCGGTATGGAACCAGGCACACTGGTAACGGGTAAACTTGTTTCGGCGTTGCGCAGTCTTGGTTTCGATAAAGTATTTGATACCGATTTTGCTGCCGACCTTACAATTATGGAGGAGGGTACAGAATTACTCAACAGGCTGACCAAATTTTTGGAGGGAGATAAAGATGTGCAGTTGCCAATCCTTACATCTTGTTGCCCTGCGTGGGTGAAATTTTTCGAACATCAGTTTCCGCAGCTGAAAGATATTCCTTCAACAGCACGTTCACCCCAGCAAATGTTTGGAAGTATTGCCAAAACCTATTTTGCGGAGAAAATGGAAATAAAAAGGGAAGACCTTGTAGTGGTTTCAATTATGCCGTGTGTTGCCAAAAAGTACGAATGCGGGCGCGATGAGTTCAAAGTAAACGGCAATCCGGATGTGGATTATGCCATTACCACCCGTGAGTTGGCCTCGCTAATTAAACTGGCAAACATCAACTTTAACCGTTTGTCAAATGAGGATTTCGATCAGCCACTGGGCGAATCAACCGGGGCAGGTGTAATTTTCGGTACAACCGGTGGTGTGATTGAGGCTGCGGTGCGAACGGCCTACGAACTATACACGAAAAAGCCACTTCCCCAAATCGATTTTAATGAATTGAGGGGAATGGAGGGCATCCGGCAGGCTACAATTGATTTCGATGGTTTTCCAATAAATATTGGCATTGCCCATGGGTTGGGAAATGCGCGAGAATTGCTTAAAAGAATTGAAGCTGGCGAAAGCAATTTTCATGCTATTGAAATTATGAGTTGCCCGGGTGGCTGTATCGGTGGCGGCGGTCAGCCTTATCACCACGGAGATGTTGAAATTCTGAAAAAACGGCAGATGGCTATTTATCAGGAAGATGGCAACAAGAAAATCAGGAAGTCGCACGAAAATCCTTACATCATTCAATTGTATGAAGAGTTCCTTGGAAAACCAATGAGCGAAAAGTCGCATCATTTATTGCATACCGAATATTTCGATCGAACCTGAAAGGTAGTCACTGGTCACTGGTCATTAGTCAATAGTCAATAGTTAGTAGTCAATAGGAAAAAAAGAGTAATTATGAGATTAGAAGATTTAAAAGTGTATCAGTTGGCTATGGAAATTGCAGGTGATATCTGGTTTCTTGTTGAAAAATGGGATGCTTTTCCAAAATGGACAACTGGGAAACAATTGGTTGATGCAGCAGACTCTATGGCTGCAAACATCAGTGAAGGATATGGCAGGTATTTTTATAAGGAAAATCGGCAATTTCAGTACTACTCTCGTGGCTCACAAACGGAAACAATTACCTGGTTGACAAAAGCCCGAAACCGAAAACTTATTTTAAATGAAATTTTTGACAATTTCATGCAACGATTGGAAGAATTGGGCAAACGCCACAATAATTACATAAAATCAATTGGTCGTTCTTCTCAAACTGATGACAGATGACTAATGACCAATGCCCAATTGCAGTTCTTTTAAAACAGTATATTTATTTTTAAATGACAAATACGTAACAATTTTTAAATCATGCCAAAAATAAAACTTGCAGAAGATACGGTTCAGCAAATAAAAGACATTTGCGCTGAATTTGGGAACAAAGAAGGCGAACTCATAAACGTGTTACACAAAGTTCAAAACAAACTGGGCTATCTTCCGGCCGAAGTGCAGGAAGTTATTGCCCGCGAACTCAAAACCTCGGTGGCAAAAGTTTACGGAGTAGTTACTTTTTACAGCTTTT
Organism: Bacteroidota bacterium; assembly: GCA_051747885.1. GTDB lineage: Bacteria > Bacteroidota > Bacteroidia > Bacteroidales > Prolixibacteraceae > Tangfeifania. Next base: position 29,387 of record JBNJGR010000004.1, read on the forward strand.
TCACCATGATTCCCATGGGAGAGTTCCCCATTTCAATTTGCATGGGAACTGCCTGTTATGTGCGGGGAGCCGAACAGGTGTTAAGCGAATTCAAACGCCAGCTGAAAGTGGAAGTGGGCGAATCAACCGACGATGGAAAATTTTCGCTGAACTGCCTGCGCTGCGTGGGAGCTTGCGGCCTGGCGCCCGTTGTTATGGTGGGCGAAAAAGTGTTCGGAAGGGTTGCACCCACCCAGGTTGTTAATATTATTAAAGAATACCGCGAAGGTTGTGCAAGTGATAATGCAAAAACCGCATAACAGAAGGCTTTGAAGTTATTTTTCAATTCTTTACTTATTTTTTCAAAGCCTTCTAACATTTAATTTGTTCTGTTGGCCGGGGCGCGTCATGTTCTCTGATGCTGCACCGGTATTTTTTATGCAATATTCCGCTCCTTTTTAATGTTTTCGTAAGCCCGGTTCACCATTTGGAATTTCTCTTTTGCTGCTTTCTGAAAGTCATTACCCAGGTGGCTCACTTTGTCGGGGTGGTATTTCATGGCCATCCGGCGATAGGCTTTTTTCAATTCTTCGTTCGATGCATTCTGGGCAATTTCCAGAATTTTATAATCGGCATCGATGTTTCTTACAAACATGGCCTGAATAGACTCAAAATCGCTGTTGCCAATTCCCATTTGGCGAGCTATCGTTTCAATCAACTTTCGTTCATTTTCGCTCACATGCCCGTCGGCCTGGCCAATTCCAAATAAAAAATGGAGTAGTTGCAGCCGTGCCGAATAATTCATGTTTTGCTTAATTTGGGTGCAGACAGCATTCACCGGAATAGATTGCTTCAAAAGATCACGCAACATTTTTACCGCTTCCTGTGCCGATGCAGCTCCAAAGTTTTGAACCATAAATTGTTTAACATAGTCCAGCTCCGATTTCATTACTTTCCCATCGGCTTTCATAACTGCAGCTACCAAAACCAGCAGACTCATTACATAACCACCCGTTGTGGTGCGGCCTGAGTAACCGGTTGGCCTTCCTGTCTGGATTTCGGTTGTGCTTCCGTCAACAATTGATCCCACCACAAAACCAAAAATTGCTCCTATTGGGCCACCAACAGCCCAGCCTAATCCTCCGCCTATCCATTTACCAAATTTTGCCATCTTCTGTTAGTTTTTTATCTATTTCAATAATCTTTGGTATCAATAAATTCTTGTTATCGTTCGTCAGCACAAGGTTGGCCAGTTCCTGTTTTTTGTCTTCAGGAAACTGGTTTTTTATGCGTTCCTTAACCTTTTGTCTGCTCACATTGTCGCGTTTCATTACTCGTTCAATCCGCTCATTTTCGGGCGCAGTTACCAAAATGGTGTAATCCATTATTTTGTAGAAACCACTTTCAAAAAGAATTGCAGCTTCGTGAATTACATAAGAACAATGTTCGTGTTGTTTCACCCAGTTTTCAAAATTTTTCCGAACGGCAGGATGTACCAGCTCATTCATTTTTGAGAGTTGAATTTTATCATCGAAAATGATTCCGGCAAGTTTTTTTCGGTCAATGGTTCCATTTGAGGTGTAAATATTATCACCGAAAAGATGAATAAGTCCCGATTTTACCTGCCGGTCGTTATCGAGTAATTGTTTGGCTGCCTCGTCGGCTTCAAATACCGGTGCGCCCAATAGTTTAAAAACTTTGCAAACCGTAGTTTTTCCACTGCCAATTCCACCTGTAACACCTATGGTTAAAGCCATATTTATTTTTTTGAACATTCATTAATCGGTTTCCACCAAAAAATCAACCGATTGGGGTGAAACCCGGAGCGATTGAATAAATGGAGGTTGCGAATCAATAGTTACATCGAGGGTTTCGCTGCTGCTGTCGGACAGGTTGAAGTCAACCGTTATTTTAAAGTCATTTGCTGTAGTGTTTTCATAATTACTCATGCCAACCAAAAACGAAACTTTTACTTCCGACGGGAAGAGTTTAACCGATACATCTTCGGGTTTATTTTTTACTTCAACAGGAATGGTAAGTTCTTTCTCGGTATATTTTTCAACCGGTATTTTTATAAGTACTTTATCGGTTGCTAATTGTGTGTTTAAAGGACTTTTAACCTGCACAACCCTTTCAATATCAGATTCAATATCCGAAATATTTACAGGCTCGGTTTCCAGAAAGTTGATGGTGTCGAGTGTTGCCGATGGCCCGGATACGTTTATGCTTTCAGGTTCAAAAGTAATTTCACTTTCAAGATAGTACTGTGATTTAAAAGTGGTATTAACATTGGTTTTCACCGGGAATATTTTTGTGGCCAGGCTATCAAAAACCAAGGTAATAACATTCGGTGAAATTTCTGTAATTGTAATTTCATTGCTTACTTGTTGCGAAATTCTTTGAATTAAGCTTTGGGATTGAACGGTAATAATATTTCCGCTGCCTTCGTGGCTTTCATGAATTGAAGAGAGGTTCAGCACAATGGGGGAAGGCGATAAAATGAGTTTATACCGCAAAAGGGAAAAACCATGACCTTCAACTTTTAGCTCGAATTTTTCGGGTGGGGTACTTGTTAAAAATATCTCCTCGGGCGGATTGGTGTACTTTACCGGATAGTTGATAGATGTTGTGTAGTCTTTACTTAAGGCATTTAAAAACCATAGTGCAGTGGCAATTAAGAGGCAAACAGCAAATACAACCAGCCGCCGGTCTTGTTTAAGTTTTTCAAAGTTGAAATAATTCAATATTTCTGTGAGTTTCTTTTTCATTGCAGTATTTGAACTTCGACAAAATTAACGAATTATGCCAATTGAAAAATCATTCTTTTCAGTTTATTCTCTAATTTTAACCAGCTTCTGTTTTTTTATCGACATAGCTGAATTTCAGGTGTTTTTTCAAAATGATATCCACATCTTTTTTGAATACCGGTTTTTGAAGGTATCCGTCGAATAAACTGTGAATTTGTTTGCTGTGGTCTTTCAGCGTTGAGGCGGTGAATGCAATGAGTGGAATATGTTTTAAATCTTTGTCCTGTTTTATGGCTTCGGCGGCATCGTAGCCGCTTATTCCCGGCATCCGGATATCCATAAAAATAATGTCGGGTTTATCGGTTTTTAATTTGGCCAGTGCACTTGTTCCGTCGCTTTCCTCAATATAGCTAACCTGCTCCGAACTGATAATTTGTTTCAGTACAAGTTTGTTGTAACTGATATCATCCACAATCATAATTTTGCAGGGTTCCAGTTGCATAACGGTTCCTTCTTTTGGCGGGGCCACCCTGGGATTGTCGGCCGGTGCTGTTTTTACATCAAAAAATGTTACAGTAAACATTGAACCTTTTTCCGGTTTGCTTTCCAGGCTAATGGTACCGTTAAGTTTCTTCAGCAATCCGTTTACAATGGCAAGCCCCAGGCCTGTTCCTTCATGTTCCCGATTTTGGTGGCTGTCCTGTCGGGTAAAGGTTTCAAAAATATTTTTCTGTTGTTTTTCGCTTATGCCAATACCTGTATCTTCAATCGAAATAATAAGATTTACCTTATTTTGTTTCGCGGATTTTTTTGTGTGCGCAGAAATTTGAATATGTCCGCTTTTTGTAAACTTCACCGCATTGCTTACCAGGTTAAAAATAATTTGATAAAAACGAATTTCGTCCATGAAAAAATTATCGGGAACCGAGGCATCGGTGATAATATTAAATGACAATTCCTTATTCTCAACCTTTTCCTGAAATACCAGTTTGATATCGTTAATTACTTCCTGGTAGTTCATCGGGTGGATATCCATCTCCATTTTTCCGGCCTCGATTTTCGACAGATCCAGCAGGTCGTTTAAAAGGGTTAGTAAATTGCGCGCGCTTTCAAGAATGGTGCTCAGGTATTCGCGGTGCTGTTTTTGGTCTGAATTCTCAAAAAGCCACTGGCTGAATCCTAATATTGCATTGAGTGGAGTTCGAATTTCATGCGAAACATTGGCAAGGAATTCCGATTTTGATCGCGATATCTCTTCGGCTTTTTTCAGTGCTTTCTTCAATTGTTTTCCGCTGTTTTTCAATGGGGTAATATCTCTTACAATGGCAAGAACTTCATTGGGCCCGGTTTTTACCAGTCTGGATTCATAATAGTTTGTTTTACCGTTTTTTCTTTGGTTGAAAGAAAATTGACAGGTTTCTTTTTTGAGGCATTTTTTAAAAGCATTGTCAAAAAGCGAGGCATTTTTTTCTCTAAAAACAGAGTGGATAGTAGGTTTTTCTCCGTTAATTAAATGGCCGGAAAGTTTATTTTTTTGTGGCGGGGAAGGAGTTATAATTTCACCTTTGCCAGATATGCTAAAAATGACATCAGGTTCATTTTTTATAATTGTATTTTTTTGATTCAGAGCTTTTCCCAGTTCATTTTTTAGCTTCTCTATTTGCTTTTCTGCCTTAATTCTTGCAGATATTTCTTTTTCCAGTTTTTCCTTAAAAAGCGCCGCTTCGTTTTCCATATTTTTCTTCTTTAAATATATCCATATTGTATGTTAGAATGCTCTATCCATTTGTTTGGTTTGTCTTCCCAAAATTCATAAATTGAACATTCGTTATAATACATTACTGGAAATAATAATTTTTTAATCTTCCCACTTTGAAATTACACATTTTTCTAAATAATCCGTCATTTAAATTGAAAAAAACCTGGTAATTTCCAATGAAAAGAAATAATGTACCCATCAAAAATTGTACATTTGAATATTTATTTCGAAATGTACCATCAAATATATTTTAATACTTGAACATGAAACAAACATGAGTAAATTTTTACGTAAAGTAGATTTTTACAATGACAAGTTGCATGTTTTTACGAATGAATAAAAACAGTTTAAATACATGAAAATAACAGTAATAGGAACAGGCTATGTTGGATTGGTATCGGGAACTTGTTTTGCCGAAACAGGTGTTGAGGTTGTTTGTGTTGATGTGGATGAACACAAAATTGAAATGTTGAATAATGGGAAAATACCCATTTACGAGCCTGGCCTGTTAGATATTTATAAACGGAACGTTGAAAAAGGAAGACTTTCGTTTACAACAGATTTGAAAAGCAGCCTTGAAAACTCGGAGGCAGTTTTTATTGCAGTTGGAACGCCTCCCGATGAGGACGGAAGTGCCGATTTGAAATATGTGCTTGGAGTGTCCACCGAAATTGGAAAACACATTGATCAATACATCGTGGTGGCAACAAAAAGTACCGTTCCTGTGGGAACATCGGTAAAAGTAAAAGCCGCAATTCAAAAAGAACTGCAAAAACGTGAAATAGAAATTCCGTTTGATGTGGCTTCTAACCCGGAATTCTTGAAAGAGGGCAGTGCTGTTCAGGACTTTCTTCGCCCCGACCGCATTATTATTGGCACAGAATCGGAGCAGGCAATTAAGGTGATGAAAAAACTCTACAAGCCATTTTTGCTCAACGGGCATCCAATTCTGTTTATGGATATCACATCTTCGGAAATGACTAAATATGCCGCCAATTCGATGCTTGCTACCCGCATTAGTTTTATTAACGAAATTGCCAATTTCTGCGAAATTGTTGGGGCCGACATCGATGCAGTACGGAAAGGAATTGGTTCCGATCCACGCATTGGCAACAAGTTTTTGTATCCGGGCACCGGTTACGGTGGCTCATGTTTCCCCAAAGATGTACAAGCCCTTATTCGCACTGCCGATGAAAAGGGGTATTCACTTGAAATTTTAAAAGCGGTTGAATCAGTAAATAACAGACAAAAATCAGCACTTTATCAGAAAATTTCCAATCATTTTGGAGGAAAATTAAAAGGATTAAGATTTGCAATGTGGGGATTGGCCTTCAAGCCCAAAACCGATGATATGCGCGAGGCACCTTCGCTGGTTATTATTGAGAAATTAATTGATGCCGGCGCCGATGTGGTTGCCTACGATCCCGTGGCCATGAATGAAGCGAAGCGGATTCTGGGAAATAAAATCAGTTTTGCAAAAGATGAATATGATGCCTGCATTGATGCTGATGGCATTATTCTGGTAACTGAATGGCCCGAGTTCAGGTTGCCCAATTTCAGGGTACTTGAGCGGCTGCTGAATAATAAAATCATTTTTGACGGTCGTAACATTTATGATCCGGCAGAACTGGAAGAGTTGAATTTTACCTATTATCCTATTGGTCGTAACCCGGTAAAAAATTAAATATGAAACGAATTCTGGTAACCGGCGGTGCCGGATTTGTCGGCTCGCATTTGTGTGAGTATCTCCTCGACAAGGGAAATGAAGTTATTTGCCTGGACAACTATTTCACGGGCAAAAAGCAAAAAATAATTCACCTCATGGACAATCCCTGGTTTGAGATGGTAAGACACGATGTTACCATGCCGTATTACATTGAAGTGGATGAAATTTACAACCTGGCATGTCCGGCTTCGCCTATCCATTACCAGTATAATCCCATTAAAACTATAAAAACTTCAGTCATGGGGGCCATAAACATGCTTGGGCTGGCCAAACGTATCAAAGGTAAAATATTACAGGCGTCAACAAGCGAAGTGTATGGCAATCCGGAAGAGCATCCTCAACCGGAAGGTTACTGGGGAAATGTAAATCCGATTGGTGTCCGCTCCTGTTACGACGAGGGAAAACGATGCGCCGAGTCGCTGTTTATAAATTACCATCAGCAAAATAATGTGAGAATAAAAATTGTACGCATTTTTAATACTTATGGCCCCAAAATGGAACCCAACGATGGCAGGGTGGTGTCAAATTTTATTGTTCAGGCGCTGCAAAATAAAGACATTACCATTTTCGGAAATGGCAAACAAACGCGGAGCTTTCAGTATGTAAGTGATTTAGTTGACGGGATGGTACGCATGATGGAAACCGGTGACGATTTTACTGGTCCGGTGAATATTGGCAATCCAGGCGAATTTACAATGCTCGGGCTGGCTAACGAAATTTTAGATATTACCGAATCAAAATCGAAGATTGTATATCTGCCCCTACCCGAAGACGATCCGGTGCAGCGCCAACCCGATATATCGCTGGCACGAGAAAAGTTAAACAACTGGGAGCCAACTATCCCGCTACGCGAAGGACTTGAAAAAACAGTCCAATATTTTGAACGAATGCTCTCTTCTGGCCAGATCTCCTAAATTGCTGAATTTATTGATATTTCTGGATATTAGGGTAAGTACTCGTTTTTGAAAAAGATAAAAAAGTACGATTTGCTTAAATTGTTTTGTTAAATAACTTTTAATTTACGAAATTTACAAAAATTTAAAATTTTAAACTATGGATGGAAAAACAAAGGCAATTGTAGCACACATTACTATTATCGGTTGGATTATTGCGTTGGTTATTAACAGTAACGAAAAGGACGAGTTCGCCAGCTATTACATTCGCCAGGTTCTTGGAATTTATCTTGCAGGACTGATTCTGACTTTAATTCCCATTATTGGTTGGATTGTTTCAATTGTGGTTTTTGTTTTCTGGATTTTAAGCCTTATTGGTTCAATTCAGGGAGAAAAGAAAGAAACACCCTGGTTGGGGAAATATTTCCAGGATTGGTTTAAAGCGCTGTAGTAGCCTGACAAACTGCTGTATTTTTAAAAGAATGCACCTGAGGATTTGGAAACCGAGCTTCAGGTGCATTTTTTTATGAAAGAAAATTAAATGCCATTATAAGTTTGACGGTTAAAAAAAATAAAAACCTATTTTTGCAGTGAAATGGTTCTCAGTTTTTGAGATTTTGAGGGAATCCGGTGAGCCCGATAACTTTCGGGGAATTCCGGAGCTGTACCCGCAGCTGTAATCCTTTCATGTTGACAACAATTTCAGCCACTGTTACCCACCTTCGCTAGAGCTATGGTGGGTGTCCTCAAAAAAGAAGGATATAATCCTCCTCCGCCAAGGCTTCGGAGGATAAAACGGGAAGGCGTTGTCAATTGGGGAAAGCCAGAAGACCTGCCGTTTCATAAACAATATCGTAAGCTTTCGGGAGTAAAAGCTGGAGGTAATTTACCTTTCATTTTTCCCACAGGTTTTTGGTATTGTAAAATGTTTTGTTTCACCAAAATTAATTTTACAATGAGAAAAAATTACTTGTTTTTGGGCCTCTGGGTGGCCCTGTTTTCAGCAAATGCCCAGACTGTTGCAACTTTTGATGATGTGGATTTGGAACCCGATTCGTGGTACAATGGCTCCGATGGCTCCGGTGGATTCAAGAGCGGCGGAATCTGGTTCCCCAACGACTACAATGCCGAATGGCAAAGCTGGAGCGGTTTTTCAGTGTCGAACATGAAAGACACTACCACGGCAGGTTACGAAAATCAGTACAGTGCGATTACAGGGGAAGGAGCCTCTGAATCTGAAAATTATACTGTGGTTTATTTTCCCGGAGACCTGAAAATGGAATTTGATTCTGTTGTTGAAATCACCGGATTTAATGTTACAAATTCAACCTATGCTTTTCTTGCTATGAAAAACGGCGATGATTATTCCAAAAAATTTGGAGGTGCCGACGGAACTGATCCCGATTATTTAAAGCTTTTGGTTTGGGGAGTTAATGAGTTGGGGAATTCAACCGATACGGTTGAGTTTTATCTGGCTGATTACCGGTTTGAAGATTCAGATGAAGATTATCTGGTAAACACATGGGAGTGGATGGATTTGAGCAGTCTTGGGAAAGTAACTGAATTGCATTTTGGTATGGAATCATCTGACATGAGCGATTGGGGATTGAACACGCCGGCTTATTTTTGTATTGACAATTTTACGTTGGCAGAACTCACTTCTTCCGGCATTCTTGTTAATAAAAACAGTCAGACACTAAACGTTTATCCCAACCCGGTAAAAAATTTCCTTCAGGCTGAATTGCCTGAAAATGCTGAAATGGTAGTTTTAGCTGATTTATCGGGTAGAGTATTTTTCAGGAAAACAATTGAAAACGAAAATAATTTACGCATATCAGGCTTAGGGAACTATCCTCCCGGAATATATTTACTGAAAGTTAAAAATGCGGAAGGCTATTCAGTGAAAAAAATCTTGAAAAAATAAAATCCTAAGCATTGTTTTTTTGTTACTAATTCAGTAAAGGATTTAAAAGTATTTTGTTCTGTGCCATAAAAACAGTTTATTTGCATTTATATAAAAAAATTGAATAATTATGTTAGAGATATCAAAGCATTCAATGGTTACATTGACATACGATTTGAGGGTAGATGATGAAAATGGTGAGGTAGTTGAAAAAGCAACTGCCGAAAAACCATTGCAGTTTTTGTATGGAGCCGGGGTTATGCTGCCCAAGTTTGAATCTCACCTTTCAGGTTTGAAGCAAGGAGAACCATTTTCCATAAAGCTTACAAAAGATGAAGCTTATGGTGATGTAAACAAGGATGCAATAGTTGAATTACCCAAACATGTATTCCTGGTTGATGGGAAATTTGATGACGAGTTGATTGCTGTTGGTAACGCAGTACCTATGATGAGCAGTAACGGTCAGCAACTGAATGGTCTTGTACTCGAGGTTAACGATGAAAACGTGAAAATGGATTTCAATCATCCATTAGCCGGCGAAGATATACACTTTAAAGGTGAAGTACTTGAAGTACGCGAAGCAACCGAAGATGAAGTTGCACAAATACTTTCGGGCGGTGGATGTGGTTGTGGAAGTGACGGCTGCGAAGATGATGAGTGCGGATCAGACCACAGTGGTGGTTGCGGTTGCGGCAGTTAATTTATTTTTGATTATTACCACAATTTAAGTATTTTAACCCCGTTTTCTTGAACATTTGCAAGAAAACGGGGTTTTTTTAGTGTATATGAATACGTTTGGAAAAATATTTCGCTTAACCTCTTTTGGAGAATCTCACGGGCGTGGCATCGGCGGAATTATCGATGGATGTCCTGCAGGTATTGAACTGGATATGGACCTTATTCAGAGGGATTTATCTAGAAGAAAACCAGGGCAGTCGAAAATAACAACCCAACGCAAGGAAGCCGATCAGGTAGAATTTCTTTCCGGAGTGTTCGGGGGAAAAACGCAGGGAACCCCTATTGCTTTTATCATTTGGAATAAAGACCAGCATTCAAACGACTATAATAATTTAAAAGATGTTTACCGGCCTTCGCATGCCGATTATACTTATCAACGAAAATACGGAACACGCGATTACCGGGGCGGTGGACGATCATCTGCACGCGAAACTATTGCCCGTGTTGTTGCAGGGGCCATTGCCAAACAAATTCTTGCAGTAAAAGGAATTACCATCCAGGCTTTTGTGTCGCAGGTGGGCGAAGTAAAAATGGAAAAAAACTACACCGAAACAGATCTTACCAAAACTGACGACAACATTGTAAGGTGCCCCGATGAGGAAACCGCTGCAAAAATGATTGAACGCATTGAAAAAGCCGGAAAAAACCACGACACTGTTGGTGGAACGGTATCCTGCGTGTCCAAAGGTATTCCTGCCGGTTGGGGCGAACCTGTTTTTAACAAGCTGCATGCGGACCTTGGCTTTGCAATGTTGGGTATAAATGCAGTAAAAGGGTTCGAGTACGGATCTGGTTTTTCCGGCACAAAATTGAGTGGTTCGGAACATAACGATGTATTTATTCGTAGCAAAGACGGAATTCGAACAAAAACAAATAATTCAGGAGGAATTCAGGGAGGTATTTCCAATGGTGAAGATATTTACTTTAATGTAGCTTTCAAACCAATTGCTACATTGCTGAAAGAACAGCAAACAGTGGACAAGGACAGTAATGAGGTGACAATTAATCCAAAAGGAAGGCATGATCCCTGTGTTTTACCACGTGCAGTACCCATTGTGGAAGCCATGGCTGCGCTTGTGCTGGTCGATCATTTTTTATTAAGCAAACTAAATTCAATTTAATATGCCCAGAAGAAAAAGAAACAGAAGAATTCAGGTGCCCCCCGTTATAAAAGGAATGTCGGTTTTTGGTGTTAGAGGCCGCAAATCGAATGAAGTAATTCTCCGGATTGAAGAATACGAAGCCATTCGGTTGCTCGATTATCAGAACCTGACACAGGAACAGGCTGCCATCCACATGGATGTTTCAAGACCTACCTTAACACGGATTTATGAAGAAGCAAGGAATAAAGTAGCCACTGCTTTTGTTGAAGGCCGCGACATCATTTTCAGGGGCGGTGATATTTATTTTGATAAAAACTGGTTTAAATGTAACTCATGCCAGGCTAGTTTTAATAACTACGAGGAAGAAAAACCTGACTGTCCGGTTTGCAGCTCTTCTGATGTAATTTCATTAAACGAATTTTATTCACAATAGACTATAAAAAATACCACCGGGCCATTACCCGGTGGTACTTAATCAAATTGTGATAAAACCAGAGCCTTTATACAAAAGGATATACAAGTTATGAATTATTGTTTGAATTTACAAGTGTTAGATTACTAAATTTTAGTTAAATCAGCAAGCAGATGTTTGTTTGAATTGTATTTTCTTATAACGCACTTTCCATCTTTTTATCTTAATTAACATATTTTGAAAGCCGGTTTTTCTTAGATTATCTGAGGAATTCTATTTTTGCATTCAAAAAAATATTATAACTAACTTTTAAAGAAAATGAAGATCAGCAAACTGTTGCGGATATTACACCGCGATTTGGGCTATTTTATTGTAGGTATGACCATAGTTTACGCACTGTCGGGGATTTTTTTAAACCACCGTCACGATTTTAATCCCGATTACAAAATTTATTTCACCGAGTTTCAAACCGGTATTTCCTCAGCCGAAAATGTTGAAGAAGAAGCTGTAAAAAAAGCACTCACAAATCAGGATTTGGATGTCGTTTACAAAAAACATTACATCAATAACCAGGGAATGATTAAGGTCTTTATTGAAAACGGCGAGGCAGTCATCAATCCTGAAACTGGCGAAGCATCAATGAGTTATCTGCAGCGTCGCCCCATAATTTTTGAAATGAATAAATTACATAAAGCGTCAGTTGGCACTCTTTGGAAATGGATGAGTGATACAATGGCGGTGATCCTCCTTTTTGTGGCTGTTTCCGGCCTGTTTTTGCTGAAAGGAAAACGCGGATTCGGTCGATGGGGCTGGTGGTGGACAATTGCCGGCGTAATTGTGCCATTAGTTTTTGCATTATTGTATATTTGAACGAATAATTAAACCAGAAAAAAATGAAACAAATAATCCTGTTAAGCTTTTTTGGCATTCTGCTGTTTGGATGCAGCAACCAATCCCGGCAAAATGAAAACGAACCGTTAGAAAAATCCACAACAGTTTATTCTGTCGATGATTTATTCGCCAATGCCGTTGAACTGGAAGGTAAAGAAGTAACGGTAAAAGGCACTGTAATGCATGTATGCAAACAGGGTGGTGGGAGGTGTTTCTTGATGGGGAGCAACGAAGATTTGAATATCAGGGTTGAAGCCGGTGAAAAAATCGGAGCTTTCAGCCAGGAACAAATGGGCAGCGACCTTACCATTAGCGGTATTTTGAAAGAAGTGAGAACTGAAGCCGACGAGCATAATCCGGAAGGGGAACATGGCGAAGGTGAAGATCATGAAGACGATGCTGAAACAGAAGAAGCGCATCGAACTATTGCCGAAGCCCAGGACGCTTCAGAAGTGGTTTATTTTATTGACGGACTGACAATCGTGAAGGAAGAAATTTAAGCTGATTTACGGGAGTCGGACTTTCAAAGTCCGACAGATTCACGAACAGTGGATTGTCCGTGTTGCCGGAATCATTTCTCCGCCGGAATAAATTCCAGTGAAACGGAATTCACGCAGTGGCGCGTGTTTTTATCGGTGTATCCTTCACCGTAAAACACATGACCCAGGTGCCCACCACAGTTGTTACAGGTAATTTCAGTACGGCGGCCATCGGCATCCAGGGTTTTAGTTACAGCGCCTTTAATTTCATCATCAAAACTGGGCCAGCCGCAGTTCGATTCAAATTTATCTGAAGATGTATAAAGTTCAGCCCCGCACCGTTTGCACACATATTTTCCTTTGGCTTTGTGGTTGTTGTATTCCCCGGTAAACGGTCTCTCTGTCCCTTTTTGGATAATCACATATTCTTCAAATTCTGTTAACTTATTATATTCTTTCATTTTTCCTTCCTCCATAATTTTGACCTCTGTTTCAGCTTTTGATTTTCCCTTCTCCTGAACCTGCGCGCAGGCAGAAAAAGCAACTGCAAAAAAGAGTATGGTGAAAATTGTTTTCATCTTGCAAATAAGACAAAATAAAAGCCTGTTGGTTCAAACCTCTCTTATCCCAATCCCCGGCCTGTCCATCAACGTAATCTTCCCATCCACTACTTTTACTCCTTCATACGGATCGTTTGAAATTAAAAGATTTCCGTCAAGGTCAGCCCACTCGGCTTGTGGTGCAAGCTGGGCGGCTGCGGAAATGGCGCACGAGGTTTCGGTCATGCATCCAATCATCACCCGCATCTGGTTGGCATGTGCCAGATTAATCATTTTATGGGCTTCGCGCATGCCGGTGCATTTCATCAATTTAATATTGATGCCCGAATAAACACCAAAGGCCTCCTGAACATCATATAGTCGCTGAATAGCTTCGTCACCTATGATGGGCAGCGGCGAATTTTCCGTCAGCCAGGAGTGATCATCTTTTCGGTCTTTGGGCAGCGGTTGTTCCACAAATTCAACGCCCTTTTCTTTCAGCCACTGCACCATTTCCAGCGCCTTCTCTTTGTTATCCCAGCCCTGGTTCACATCCACACAAAGCGGTTTGTCGGTCACCGAGCGGATGGTTTCAATCATTTCTTTATCATTGTCTCCTCCCAGTTTTACTTTCAAAATGTTGAAAGGCGCTGCTTCTTCCACCTTTTGTTTCACTATATCCGGTTCATCAATTCCAATGGTAAAAGAAGTATTTGGGGTGTTATCAGGCGAATAGCCCCATATTTTATACCACGGTTGTCCCATTATTTTTCCCACCAAATCGTGCAGGGCAATATCAACCGATGCTTTGGCAGCTGTATTGCCGGGAGTTGCTTCGTCCACGTATTCCAGGATATCTTCCATACGAAACGGGTCGGAAAACTGTGCGAGATTAAGCGAAGAAAGAAATGCACCCGCCGTTTTTTGCGTTTCGCCCAGGTAGGGAGGCATGGAGGCTTCGCCGTAGCCGGTAAACCCCTCAAAATCAATTTTAGTAAGCATTACCGGTGTGGTAGTACGCGAACTGTTTGCCAGTGTAAAAACATGTTTCAACTGTAAATCATAAGGTTCAAAACTCAGTTTCAACCCTTGTTTTGGGTATGCACCTTTCATATTCGAATAAGTTAAATGCGGCAAAATTGCGCCGCCTGCTGTTAACAATGCTGTATTCTTTAAAAATTTTCTTCTGCCCGTTTTCATTGTCTTGCAACTTTAAATCTTAACATAAACACTCCATTAATACCACGGATGGTTTTTTATCCACTGAATTCCTTCTGTTCCTTCTGAACCGATAATTCTTCTGGCCCTTATAAACGATTCTCTCCGATATCCGGAATAAACATTGCTTGCAGGGTCGAAACTGTTTTCTATTATTCTGCCTGATGCATGGATATATTCCGTTTTGCCTGTAGAAATAGCCACATGCGTAATTCGTTCTGTTGAATCAGCAGTCATCCTTCCAAAAAACAATAAATCGCCCGGCTGAAACTGCGAAAATGATTCACCGGCTTCAACCATTTGGCCGTGCCTGACCTGCAACGATGCATCGCGGGCAAGAATGATTCCATGCATAAAATAAACCATTTTGGTGAATCCACTGCAATCCATAGCAAACGCCGAAGTTCCGCCCCAAAGGTAAGGCCTTCCGGTAAATTTTCGGGCCAGTGCAGGAGTATCCACTGAATCAGGCTGTGCTGCTTCCAAAAAATTATCGAAATCCTGCCAGTCAGTGTTTCGTATAAAACCGGTTCTCCCGTCAGGGAAATGTAGTTCTGAATTGTTTCGATTCCGGCTGATGACTTCCAAAATATTGCCGGTGGTAATGTCCGAAACAGGTATGGTAAGCTGTTCACTTTGGTAAACTGATGTAAAATCGCCTGTAAAAATAACCTTGACAGATTGGCGCCAGCTGTTTAATTCATTTTTAGTAACCGGTGTAATTGCCGAAGCATTTGCCCATGAAATATATTTATCGGGTGTTTGTACCAGGTACCAGTCTCCCTGTTTTTTTAGAAGTTTTACAGGCGTTCCCAAAAGGGCCTGGGTAACGAGTTCTGCTGAATATCTCGGCTCTGCACGCATATTAGCCACCGAAAGATTGACCAGTGCAAATGTTTTTTCGCCAACTGTTGAATCGGGCAGCAATGTGATTTCATCGATAAAATTTAGTGATACTAAAGCATTAAGCAAATCCTGTTTTTTTTGCGGATTACTGATTTCGCCTTTCAAAGTCAACTCGCCCTGCTTAAATGCAGGATTCACATCAAAAACCGTTTCACGTTTATCTGCAATGTTTTCTTTTTCAAATTCAGCAATAATAGTTTCTGCTTCCCGCCTGTTATCTACTTCACAGGAAACAAACAGGGCAAAAACGAGCAGTATTGATTGGAAATTTTTCATTCTCCTTTTTTAAGGTATTTTATGTCCATTTTATATTTCCATTTGTCAAAGTAAATATTTCCTCCGCTCCATTCCAATTCTCCCCGTTGAAAATCAATCGGTTCGCTGCGAAAAAATTCTTTTGGCGGATTGAATTCACGACTGAAATCGTCGTTGATAATCAGTCGGTAACCATCAATTCCCGAAATATAAAACTCTTTAATTTGTTGATTGTCTGTTTTTTGAAGTCCGAAAGACTGGTCGAGCGGCACCCAGCCAACTCCTTCGTAATACACTTCGCACCAGTCGTGCAGGTTAACTTCGCCGGGGTGCAGCATCCAGCCGCTCTGCCATTTGCAGGGAATTCCGCTTGCCCGAGCCAGCGACATGAACAGTAGGGTTTGCATGCCGCAATCGCCGTGGCGGTTTTTCAACACATATTCCGGAATATTTTCGAAGGTGGAATATTCCAGCGCCGACGCCCACGGAATGTTTTCGTCAATCCAGTAATAAATAGCTTTTACATTTTCGTAAGAATTGGTTTTCCCGGAGGTAATTTCACCAGCCAATTGTTTAATTTCTTCTGAAAAAGTAATGTGTGGCGGTCGCTCAGCTGTGTATTCCCGGAAAAGTTCCGAATTTTTATGGTAAGGTTTTATGTCGTGGTTTTGGGGTTGAAACCATTGCGGTCGCGTTTCAAATAGGGCGGAATAGCTGAAAATTGTTGATTTTCCGGCTTTCGTCTTCTTTTCGATGTATAAATTTCGTTGCAATGTGCTGTTTGAAGCCAGAAAATAATTTGAGGAATTTACTTCAAGCAGTTCAATATTTTTCTGACGGGGCAGCGACTTCCTCGGAAAAGGCAGCCAGCACTTAACAGTTTCGCCTGCCGGGATAACATCGGGTTTCAGGGTAATGGAAAAATCAATTTGAAATTTACAATTAAACGTTTCTGATTTTTTACCGTTTTTTGCTTTTCTAATTAATTCTGAAGTGTGCTGAATGCAAAATTTTTTGAGTGGATCCATTATTTTCCCGTCTTTTTTCTCTTTTACAAGCGCAGCCTGTTTATCGAGCCTGAAAAGGTTGGCAACAGCATTTCTGAAATATTTTCGCTCGCTGTTAATAATCCGCATTTCCAGCTTGCCGGCTTTTTCCCATTTGCGAAGGTGTTTGTCAGACAGTTCCGGAAAATAGGGGAGTAGTTCCTTTTTGATGTCACTTTCGCTTTTTGAAAAATCAAGTTCAATCCGGTACATTTTTGCCCGGATGATTTCAAGTTCTTTTCGTGTTTCTTTGTCCGGATTTGATTTCAGCTTTTCGCTGATTAGTTGTTCTGCCTTTGAAAAATTTCCTTCCATAAAATAGCGCATAATGTGTTCTTCTGAATAGTGCCGGAATGACAAAAAGCCGGAAGAAATCAGCATGAAAATAACCGGGAATAAAAGCTTTTTTACCATTGATTTTGTTTATTTTGCCGGAGTTTCAAAGATAGAGAAAGATTGGTGAATTTTAACTAATATTTATCAGTGAATCATGATTTTAAAATACCGGTACTCTACCGCGATGAGCATATTATTGTGGTAAATAAACCTGTTGATTTACCGGTTCATAAAAACGATTTTATGCCGCACGATGCGCCTTACCTGACAAAACTTGCGGGCGACCTCACGGGGCAGTGGATTTATAACGTACACCGGCTTGATTCCAAAACTTCGGGAGTAATTGTGCTGGCATTGTCGAAAGAAATGGCACATGACCTCACACTTCAGTTTGAACGTAAAGAAGTGAAAAAAAAGTACCTGGCCATTGTTCAGGGTAACCCGGGAGAAGGGACGTTTGACCAAAAAGTGCTGGTGAAAAAAAAGACAAAATTTAAAAAGCCGGCCGTCACCCATTTCAAAACGCTTCAATCTGTTTTTACCGGTATATCGCATAAAGAAACCCAAAATGTAGTACTGAGCCTTGTTGAAATTCAACCGGAAACCGGCAGATGGCATCAGCTTCGGCAACATTTTGCCAAAAACCGTTTTGATATGCTGGGCGACACACATCACGGCGATTTTAAACTGAATAAAATAATTACTGAAAAAACCGGCCTGAAGCGATTGTTTCTGCATGCCTCTGAACTGGAATTTAACCATCCTCAATCCCATAAAAAACTTTCATTTTGTGCCCCATTGCCTGAAGAGTTTAATGAGCTTATTATTTTTTTTCAGGGATAAAATTGTGAATTATTCTATATTTGAATTTTTATATTAAATAAGAAAAAAGGGAGAGTTGTGATGAGAAGAACTGCACTGATATTTTCTGCTTTATTTTTAGTTTATTTAGGTCTTAATGCCCAGGCACCTGCAAAAAAAACATTGTCGATCGACGATTTTGAAACCTGGAACACCCTTTCGGGTTTAACGATTTCGAATAACGGAGAAATGATAGCTTTCGTTCAAAAACCGCAGCAGGGCGACGGGATGTTGATTATTAAACATTCTGACAGCCTGGATACCATTCCGCGTGGAAACAGGCCTGCATTTGGTTCTGAAAATGATTTTATTGTGTTTGAAATTAAACAACCAGAAGACACCATCCGGCAGGCAAAACTGGATAAAGTCAAAAAAGATAAAATGCCCAAAGACAGCCTCGGTATCTGGCTTTTTGAGGACAAGAGAATAGAGAAGTTTCCTAAATTTAAATCGTATAAACTTCCCGAAGACAATGCCCGGTGGATTGCATTTTTAACCGAAGCCCGTCCGGCCGAAAAAGATACTACCGAAGAGAAGAAAGAAAAAAAAGAAGTGAAACAACCCGGCGATGATTTGGTACTATTTGAAGTGAATTCCGGCGACACATTGCATTTCCCGAATGTAACCGAATATTTTTATGCGAAGGATGGCGCATCAGTTTATTTCATTCGCCAGAAAAAAGACACACTGAATACATTTTCTGTTGTACATCATTTCAATACTTCCAGTGGCCAGGGCAGAGAGCTGTTTTCTTCTGAAGGCTGGGCCAAAAAAGCTGTTGCCGATAAAAGTGGTTCTCAATATGCATTTCTTTTTTCCAATGATACCATCGATGAAAAAGTTTACGAATTGTACTACGGAACATTGGAGGAGGAGCCCGAAGTAACAGTGGACAGCTACACCAGTGGTATTCCAGTGGGATGGTCGCCAGGCGAAAACGCAAATATCTATTTTTCGGAAGATGGTACCAAACTTTATTTTGGTACGGCTGAAAGTCCGGAGCCTGAGACAAAAGATACACTTTTGGAAGAAGAAAAGCCGAAACTTGACGTTTGGAGCTGGCACGATGATAAGTTACAGCCACAGCAAAAAGCAGAGCTGGAGCGGGAAAAGAAACGAACTTTTCTGGCTGTTTATCATACTGAACTCGATCGGTTTATCCAACTGGCCGATTTAAATATAAAATATGTTTCACCTATCCGGAAAGGCAATGGTAATGTTGGTTTGGGCTTCAACGAATCACCATATTTGAGAGCTTCTAGCTGGACAGGCAAGCGTGATCGCGATTATTATCTGGTCGATTTTGAATCGGGTATTAAGAGGGAAATTGTTGAAGGGAAATCATACGCCAGATTATCGCCTCACGGTAAATACGTGGTGTGGTACGAACCTGCCGACAGCAGTTTTTATGCCCGCTCAACCGATATCAATAATCTTGAACCTGTTTCGCTTACCAAAAAAATTCCGGTAAATTTTTACGACGAACAAAACGACCGTCCTATGGATCCACGTCCATACGGGATTGCCGGCTGGAGCGAAAATGACAGATTTGTCTACATCTATGATAGGTACGATATTTGGAAGCTCGATCCTTCAGGAGAACGCGTTCCGGTGAATATTACCAAAGCATTTGGCCGCCTTAATCAAATCCGTCTGCGATACCAGAAACTGGATCCAGAGTTGCAACACATTCCTCAGGAAGAAACTGTTTTGCTGCGGGCAATAAACGAAGAAACGATGGAAAACGGCTTTTACAGCTTTGATTTTAGCACTATAACTGAGCCTGAGTTGGTTATAATGGATCAGTATTATTTTGCCAGTGTGAAGAAAGCCAAAGAGGCAGAACAACTTATCTGGACACGCCAAAACGTTGAAACATTTCCCAATTTGTGGACAAGTAGTTTTGATTTTTCCGGCCAAAAACAAATTTCAAATGCCAATCCGCATCAGGAAAATTACAACTGGGTTACAGCCGAATTAGTTGAATGGACATCATTCGCGGGTGAAGAATTACAGGGCATTTTATACAAGCCCGAAAATTACAACAAGAATAAGAAATACCCGCTGATGGTGTATTTTTATGAACGCAACGCCGAAAATTTATACAGACACCAGCACCCCTATCCGAGCCACTCAACAATAAACAAAACGTTTTACGCCAGTAATGGCTATTTTGTTTTTGTGCCAGATATCACATATAAAGTTGGTTATCCGGGACAGAGTGCTTACAACGCTATCGTGAGCGGCACCCAATACCTCATAAATGAATTTCCATGTGTCGATGAAAATAATATTGGATTGCAGGGACAGAGTTGGGGAGGATACCAAACAGCGTACCTGATTACTCAAACCGATTTATATGCAGCTGCCATGGCCGGTGCCCCGGTAAGCAACATGACCAGTGCGTATGGCGGAATCCGCTGGGGCTCGGGAATGAGTCGGATGTTCCAGTACGAACACACACAAAGCCGTATTGGCGGAACTTTGTGGGAGAAACCGCTGCACTACATCGAGAATTCACCCTTGTTTTATGCACCAAAAGTAAATACACCACTTTTGATGATGCACAACGACGATGACGGAGCAGTGCCGTGGTACCAGGGAATCGAATTTTTTGTGGCGCTGCGCAGGCTTGACAAGCCTTCCTGGTTGCTGACTTACAACGGCGAGCCTCACAACCTGAGAAGTTCGAGCTGGGCCAACCGAATGGATTTAAGCCGCCGCATGTTCGGTTTCTTCAATCATTACCTGAAAAGCGAACCGATGCCCGAGTGGATGGAAAAAGGCATACCCGCCATTGAAAAAGGTGAAAATTTAGGGTATTGATTTTTTATTCAAAGAGGGTGATCAAAATGTATGTATTTTGCAATTAGCTTCACCCTGAACTTGTTTCAGGGTCTGTGATTCAACAGGCACAGATTCTGAAATAAGTTCAGAATGACGTTTAAAAGTACTTTTTGGTCACCTTTCTTGTTTGCCGTAAAACCAGGGCACTTCATCGAATATATTCATTGTTTCATTTTCTTTTTCGGAATTTTGAAGTAACGATTGTGCACTGTTATACGTCTAACAAAAAAACAAAACAATAAGCCATGAAACGAATTTACTTATTTTCCGTCCTTTTCATTTTCCTTTTTTCATCGTGCAGAGATGAATCAGGGGTTTCCGAAGCATTTACCAAATACCGGTTTAAAGATGGTGTTACTACCATTACTGTTCCCGGCTGGCTGATTCACTCCGCTGCCATGTGGGGCGATCTCGACAGGGACGAACGCGACTTGCTGCGCAGTATCGATAAAGTAAAAATATTAACCATCGAAGATAAAGAGTTGAATGCCCGCAGCAACCTGCATAAAGAATTTTACGAAACAGTGCGCGAACGTGAAGATTTGGAAGAATTACTCGTTGTGCGCGATGGCAACGAACAGGTGACCATTTTTGGAAAAGCCAGCGAAGAATCCATCGAAGAAATGTTAATTCTGGTTGGCGGCGATGATAATGCAATCATTTACCTGAAAGGCAGGCTAAAACCTGAATTGATTACCAATTTGATGGATGAAAATTCGCCAAAAGGGTTTTTGAGCTTTAGGAATTAAATCGGCAATTTAAATGTCATTGTCACTTCTCCTGTTTCTTTGTTTACTTTAATTTTTTTGTTATCCATTCCCATTTCCTTGCCGGTGGCCATTTTATAAAGCCCGGACAGGAATTCCATTCCGTTGTTCATTACTTTTTCAAACTCTTCAGTCTGCGAGGTTCCTGTGCTGGTTCCTTCCCCTGCCGGCTCCGTTGTTGCAACTTCTTTTTCCGGTTGTTCCGACGAATCGTCTGAAAGGTCGATTTCATCCCCTTGTTTTACATTTTCCGGCGCTGCATTCATTTCTCCCTGCAATTCCGGTTGTTCTTCTTTTTCCTGCTCCCACTGTTCGTTTTCAGTAACAAATTCTTCAAGTTGTTTAATAAATTGCGAACGTCCTTTGGTACTGAAATCAACAAAGTTAGTGGTGGCATTTTCGCCCAGCACATTATCGAAAAGGCTCTGTTTTACAAGCAGCCCGGAGGCAATTTTCTCCTCGATGGAATTTCGTGTAATAAAATTGTAAATGGTAAGTTTTTTGCTTTTTTGTCCTATCCGGTCGATGCGGCCGATGCGCTGGTTCTTTTTGGCAGGATTCCAGGGCAGCTCAAAGTTGATGAGTGTGTCGGCCACCTGTAAATTCAAACCTGAGCCACCGGCTTCGGTCGATAAAAATATTTTGTACTGTGGATTTTGTTCAAATTTCCGGATGAGTTCTCCCCTTGATTTTACCGGAATTCTTCCGTTCAATTCCACAAAACCGATGTTATTCTCACGCAGAATTCTCCCAATGAGTTTGTGTACTTTCACCCACTCCGAGAAAATTATGATTTTGGTGTTTTTGTTGCGGACATCCAGCTTTTCAATAAGAATATGTTCCAGTTCTTCCAGCTTCGGCGATTCGTTGGTTTCGTCGTCAATCAGGTAGGTTGAATCGCATACCATTCGCATACTGGCCAGAAGCAATTGCATTTTTTGCATATCGTAGGGTGTGAGGAATTTTTTTCGCAAAATGGAAGCCAGGCCGCGTGCATACGAACCATGATAATCGGCCTGCAATGGCGAAAGATTTACTGCGATGTCGATTTGCTGCAGGTTGGGCAACTGGTCGATAACTTTTCGTTTTTCACGCCTCAGCAATACTTTTTCCAGTTGCTTGTTGAGTTTTTGCAGGTTATAATAGCCGTTTATTTTGTTGTGCCGGTCGGGATCGAACAGGCAGTGCTGGTACGAAAATTCCCACAGCGGTCCCAAAAATGTAGGATCAAGGATACCCATCACCGAGAAAATATCGATAAGCCGGTTTTCGATAGGAGTGCCCGTGATGGCCAGTTTGTGTTTGGCCTCTAACCGTTTGAGCGACGAGGCAGTTTTTGTTTCGTAGTTTTTTGCCCGTTGCGCTTCATCGAGAATAATAAAATCGAACCCGGCCTTGTTTATTGCCCGCTGGTCGCGCAATACCGTTTCGTAATTCACAATAAAAATGAAGCAGTCATTTTTTTTATACTGTTCTGCTCTTTCGTCAGGAAATCCTTGTACCACCAGCGCCTTCTCATTCGTAAATTTTTCTACCTCTTTTTGCCATTGCTCTTTCAGCGAAGCTGGGCAAACCACCAGCGTTTTGGTAAACCCGAAGATTTGTTTTTTCAGAATGGCGGTAGTAATGGCCTGGATGGTTTTTCCAAGCCCCATCTCGTCAGCTATAATGGCATTTTTGCGAAAAAGCGCAAATTCAACACCTTCTTTTTGGTAAGGATACAATTCGGCATCTATCATGCAGAAATCGGGGATGTGCTGGTCGCGTAAACTAATGAGCATTTCATTTTCGTAAGCAGCTTCAATCTTTTCAGCAACCTCCGGACGGATGTGAATGTGCGGGTATTGGGCCGCTTCCTCAATAAAAGGCAGGAAATCAGTTAGCTGGTTGTCTTCTAAAACATTTGAATTTTTAAAATACCGCGAAATCAGCAGTTGCTCTTCCACCGGCAAATTATGCGGATAATACCACGTGATTTTATAATCGTTCAGTGGATCGCAGAAAACTTCCACAAACGGATAGGTTTTCTTTAAACGTTGAAACAGGCTTTTGTTTTCTTTCAATTCCCTGAAAGCGAACATGATGTGTTTGGTAGTGCCCAGTTTGTTCAGCCGGGCGTCCATGCTGTCGCTGTAACCGGTTTCATTTTCAAAATCGCGCAGGAAGACTTTGTATTTTATTCCTTTTTCGTTGGTAAGGATGTGGTCGCCGTAAATATTGTCGGCCCACCTGATGCGGTACTCCGCTTTTTCGGCTTTCTGGCGCCTTTCTGTAAGTACCCGTTTTATCATTCCCTGCCGGGTGTATTTTTTGTGTTCGATGTGTTCTTTAGGATTTAAAATATACATTTCGTTTTCTGCCTGAAGCAGGCAGGCAATGGCGTATTTATCCCATTCCTGTGTCTCTTTGCCCCGTTTGGGCGTAATGGTTCCGTCTTCTTCAATCTGAAGCAAAAATTCCGCCACCTCATTGTCCATTTCATCGCTTACTATCAGTTCAAACTGCGTAGCCGACTGGGTAAGAATCTGGCACTGCCCGCTGTTGAAAATGATTTCTCCCAGGGCAATTTCCTGTGGAGATAGCTGTTTTCTTAATTTTTCTTTTTGGGACGAAATGATTGTTTTGATATCCATTGGTTAGAATTTTGTTGATTTATTGCAAATTGTATTTATCGAAAAAAGTGGTTCAATATTAGATGTTTTGGTAAGTATTGCCAAAAATAAGTATTCCATTTTATGACTTTTTTTC
>JBNJGR010000005.1:0-51969 GCA_051747885.1 Bacteroidota bacterium
GTGCAGCGACTCAAATTTCTTGATATTGTCCTGCAGTGCCATCAATAACCGCTTGGCATGTTCCGGGGTAAGAATTACCCTCGATTTTACATTTGCCTTTGGCACACCCGGCATTATCCGTACAAAGTCAACTACAAATTCTGAGCTGGAGTGTGTTATTACTGCAAGGTTAGAGTAAATTCCCTGTGCAACTTCTTCACTCAGTTCAATATTCAATTGCTGTTGTTTTTGTTTTTTCTCATCCATAATAATTGTACTTAATCATTTTTTCTTGTGTCCACCAACCTGTCGTATTCTTCTTTTGAACCAACAATCAGATTTTTGTATTCCTTCAGCCCGGTACCTGCCGGAATGAGGTGACCACAAATCACGTTTTCTTTCAACCCGTCGAGATAATCGGTTTTACCGTTAATCGCTGCTTCGTTCAGTACTTTTGTTGTTTCCTGGAACGATGCTGCCGACAACCAGCTGCGCGTCTGCAGCGCTGCTTTGGTAATTCCCTGCAGATTCTGACTTGATGTTGCTGGGATGGCATCCCTTGCTTCAACAAGTTTTTTATCTTTTCTTCTCAATTGCGAGTTTTCATCCCTGAGTCTGCGGGCCGAAATAATTTGTCCCGCTTTCAGACCTTCAGCATTACCGGGTTCAATAATAATCTTCTTATTCCATATCCAGTCGTTTTCAGAAACAAATTCGTTTTTGTCAACAATCTGTTTTTCAAGGAACCGAGTATCACCCGGGTCTTCGATGGTCACCTTCCGCATCATCTGGCGGATAATGACTTCAAAGTGTTTATCGTTAATTTTTACCCCCTGCATGCGGTAAACATCCTGAACTTCGTTGAGTATGTATTCCTGAACTGCAGTTGGACCTTTAATACCCAAAATATCGGAAGGTGTGGTAGCACCGTCGGATAACTTAGTACCAGCCCTGATGTAGTCGTTTTCCTGTACCAGAATCTGTTTTGACAGCGGCACGAGGTATTTCTTAACATCGCCTCCTTTCGAGGTAATGATAATCTCGCGGTTACCACGTTTGATTTTACCCAGTGAAACCTCTCCATCGATTTCGGAAACCACGGCAGGGTTGGATGGGTTACGTGCTTCGAAAAGCTCTGTAACACGTGGCAGACCTCCTGTAATATCGCCTGCTTTTCCGGCAGCTCTTGGTATTTTCACGAGAACTTCACCAGCCTTCACCTCTTGTCCCTGCGATACTGAGATATGGCCACCTACAGGTAAGTTGTAGGAGCGGATCATCGATCCGTCTTTGTCCAAAATTTTCAGTGTCGGGTTCTTTGTTTTATCTTTTGTTTCGATAATTACTTTTTCGCTGTAACCGGTTTGTTCGTCCGATTCTTCGCGGTAAGTAATTCCATCAATCAAATTCTCAAATTCAATTTTACCATCAAACTCGGTAATAATTACACCGTTGAACGGGTCCCACTCACAAATAAGTTTCCCTTTCCTTATCTCTTCGCCATTTTTTACATACAGTTTTGAACCGTAGGGAATGGTATGAGTTGACAACGGAATCCTGGTATTCTTATCGATAATTTTGAGTTCGGCCAAACGACTCACTACGATATCAATGGGATTGCCGTCTTCAGATTTCTGTTCTACTGCACGTAGCTCTTCAATTTCTGCATATCCGTCGTAACGAGCTTCAACAGTAGATTGCGCTGAAATGTTTCCTGCAATACCTCCAACGTGGAACGTACGGAGTGTAAGCTGTGTTCCCGGCTCACCAATCGACTGGGCGGCAATTACACCAACAGATTCTCCTTTCTGAACAGTGTCGCCGGTAGCCAGGTTCCTGCCATAACATTTCGAGCAAACCCCTACTTTTGATTCGCAGGTGAGTACTGAACGAATTTCTACACTCTCAATTGGTGATTCATCAATAGCAGCAGCTACTTCTTCAGTAATTGTGTCGCCTGATTTTACAATTAAATTACCATTCAACGGATGGAAAATATCATGTACTGAAGTTCTTCCAACAATACGTTCGTAAAGTGAGGCAACAATTTCCTCATTATTTTTAATTGCAGCAGCAACCAGTCCGCGCAGTGTTCCGCAGTCTTCTTCTGAAATAATTACATCCTGCGAAACATCCACCAAACGACGTGTAAGATAACCGGCGTCAGCAGTTTTCAGTGCAGTATCAGCAAGACCTTTACGGGCACCGTGTGTTGAAATAAAGTATTCGAGTACCGACAATCCTTCTTTAAAGTTTGCGAGAATCGGGTTTTCAATAATTTGTGAGCCCGTTGAGCCGGATTTTTGTGGTTTGGCCATCAATCCCCTCATTCCGCAGAGCTGCCTGATTTGCTCTTTCGAACCACGGGCACCTGAGTCAAGCATCATATAAATAGAGTTGAAACCCTGTTTGTCAGTACTAATGGTTTTCATTACCGAGTTGGTAAGCTTCGAGTTGGCATGTGTCCAGATATCAATTACCTGGTTGTAGCGCTCGTTGTTGGTAATAAATCCCATGTTGTAGTTGTTGATGATCTCTTCAACTTCCTGATAACCATCGCCAACAATTGTTTCTTTATCTTCGGGAATAATAACATCGTCGAGATTAAACGACAAGCCGCCTCTATAGGCCATGTTGTATCCCAAATCCTTAATCGCATCGAGGAAAGTTACAGTTTCAGCATTTCCACATTTCTTGAAAACATCGGCAATAATAGTCCTCAACGACTTTTTGGTAAGCAGCTGATTAATGTATCCTGCTTTACGTGGAACATATTCGTTGAAAATAACACGTCCGACCGTAGTTTCAATTATGTGTTTAAAAATTTCACCGTTTTCATCGATGTCTTCCACTTTAACTTTAATTATGGCGTGAAGGTCGATAGCTCTTTCTGAATAAGCAATCATCACCTCTTCGGGCGAATAAAAAGTCATTCCTTCCCCTTTCGAACCTTCACGTGGTTTGGTCATGTAGTACAAACCAAGAACCATATCCTGCGACGGTACCTGAATAGGTGCACCGTTTGCAGGGTTCATCAGATTATGTGATGCAAGCATCAGCAGTTGTGCTTCCAGTATGGCAGCATTGCCCAACGGAAGGTGAACAGCCATTTGGTCACCGTCGAAGTCGGCATTAAACCCGGTACAAACCAACGGGTGCAACTGAATCGCCTTACCCTCAATCAAAACAGGCTGGAATGCCTGGATCGACAACCGGTGCAATGTGGGCGCACGGTTAAGCATTACCGGATGACCTTTCAATACATTTTCCAGAATTTCCCAAACCACTGGGTCTTTCCGGTCAACTATTTTTTTAGCTGATTTAACGGTTTTTACGATGCCCCTTTCAATTAATTTACGGATAATGAAAGGCTTGTACAACTCAGCGGCCATGTCTTTTGGCAAACCACATTCGTGTACTTTCAATTTTGGCCCCACCACAATTACTGAACGTGCCGAATAGTCAACACGTTTACCAAGCAGGTTTTGGCGGAAGCGGCCTTGTTTCCCTTTCAAACTGTCGGAAAGTGATTTCAGGGCACGGTTATTTTCCGTTTTTACAGCATTCGATTTTCTTGAATTATCGAATAACGAATCAACAGCTTCCTGAAGCATTCGTTTTTCGTTTCTCAAAATTACCTCGGGCGCTTTAATCTCGATTAACCTTTTCAAACGGTTGTTACGAATAATTACCCTGCGGTAGAGGTCATTCAAATCAGATGTGGCAAACCTTCCGCCATCGAGCGGAACCAGCGGCCTCAAATCGGGAGGAATAACAGGAACAACCCTTACAATCATCCATTCCGGGCGATTGAGGTTTTTACTTGCCCTGAATGCTTCCACAACCTGAAGACGTTTCAATGCTTCGTTTTTACGTTGCTGAGAAGTTTCGGTATTGGCTTTGTGCCTCAATGTGAAAGACAAATCATCCAAATCTATTCTGCTCAAAATTTCGTAAAGCGCCTCAGCTCCCATTTTGGCGATGAATTTATTCGGATCTTCATCGTCGAGCATGTGATTTTCTTTCGGGAGTGTATCCACAATATCGAGGTACTCTTCTTCTGTTAAAAAGTCGAGCTGTTTCACACCGTCTTCTGCTTTTACCCCCGCATTTATTACAACGTAACGTTCGTAATAAATAATTGAATCGAGCTTTTTGGTTGGGAGACCAAGTAAATAGCCAATTTTATTGGGTAACGAACGGAAGTACCAGATATGAGCCACCGGCACAACCAGTGCAATGTGGCCCATGCGTTCGCGACGTACTTTTTTCTCTGTAACTTCAACACCACAGCGGTCGCAAACGATTCCTTTGTACCGGATACGTTTGTATTTCCCGCAATGACATTCGTAATCTTTGACAGGGCCAAAAATACGCTCGCAAAACAAGCCGTCCCGTTCGGGTTTGTAAGTTCTGTAGTTTATTGTTTCGGGTTTCAAAACTTCGCCGAATGACCTTTCCAGAATTTCTTCCGGTGAAGCCAGACTAATCGAAATTTTTGAGAAACCACCTTTTGCTTTGTTATCTTTTCTGAATGCCATAATTTGAATTAAAAATCATTATAACAGAACCAATAAAATGAAGATGAAATTTATTCCATCTTAATACTGAGGCCCAGGCCTCTCAATTCGTGCAACAGTACGTTGAGCGATTCGGGAATTCCAGGTTGGGGCATCGGTTCTCCTTTAACAATTGTTTCGTAAGCTTTTGCCCTTCCCATAACATCGTCCGACTTAACGGTAAGGATTTCCTGAAGAATATGAGAAGCACCAAATGCTTCGAGTGCCCATACCTCCATTTCACCAAAACGCTGACCACCAAACTGCGCTTTACCACCCAACGGTTGCTGGGTAATAAGTGAGTAAGGCCCAATAGAACGGGCATGCATTTTATCTTCAACCATGTGCCCCAGTTTCATCATGTAAATTACACCAACTGTAGCATTCTGGTCGAACGGTTCACCGGATTCACCATCATAAAGCACTGTTTTTCCAAAACGTGGGATATCGGCTTTATCAGTATATTCAGTAATTTCTTCCAGTGTGGCACCATCAAAAACAGGTGTTGCGAATTTAACACCCAATTCTTTTCCGGCCCATCCCAAAACGGTTTCATAAATCTGTCCAAGGTTCATCCTTGAAGGAACACCAAGCGGGTTGAGTACAATATCAACAGGAGTACCATCTGATAGGAAAGGCATATCTTCCTGCCGCACTAAGCGCGATACAATACCTTTGTTCCCGTGTCGTCCGGCCATTTTATCACCAATTTGAAGTTTGCGTTTTTTGGCAATAAATATTTTAGCCAGCTGAATAATTCCTGCAGGAAGCTCATCACCAATTGTGACATTATATCTTTCGCGCCGTGCAATAGCTTCAGCTTCCTTGTGCTTCATGATGTAGTTATTGATCACCCTGAAAATCAATTCGTTTTTCTGCTTATCAGTTGTCCATTTTGATGGATTAACTGACAGGTAATCAATTTCCTGAAGCTGTTTCAGGGTAAACTTAACCCCTTTGGGAATAATTTCGGTGCCGAAATAGTCTTTAACACCCTGCGAGGTTTTCCCGCTAACCAGTGTAAATAATTTATCTTCCAAACGGCCACGCAACGCAATAATCTCATTGTCAAATTTTTCATCAATCTGATCAAGAAGTGCTTTGGTAGCTGTTTTGCCTTTTTTGTCTTTTGCAACACGCGAGAACAGCTTTTTATCAATAACAACTCCTGAGAGTGAAGGAGAAGCCTTAAGTGATGCATCTTTCACATCGCCGGCTTTGTCACCAAAAATTGCCCTTAGCAGTTTCTCCTCGGGTGAAGGATCCGATTCTCCTTTAGGGGTAATTTTACCGATGAGAATATCACCCGGTTTAACATTAGCCCCAATTCGAATTAGTCCGTTTTCATCAAGATTTTTAGTTGCTTCTTCGCTTACATTCGGGATATCGGAAGTAAATTCTTCCAAACCCCGTTTTGTATCGCGAACCTCAAGGCTGTACTCATCAACATGAACAGAGGTGAATACATCTTCGCGAACAATGCGTTCTGAAATAACAATTGCATCCTCGAAGTTGTATCCCTGCCAGGGCATAAATGCAACCATCAAGTTGCGCCCCAGTGCCAATTCACCTTTCTCAGTGGCATAACCATCTGATAAAATCTGTCCTTTTTTAATCCGTTCGCCTTTACGCACAATCGGTTTTAAATCAACAGTCGTTCCCTGGTTTGTTTTTGCATATTTCTGCAATTCGTAAGTAACCACTTCAGGGTCAAAACTAACGAAACGATCATCGTCGGTTACATCGTAACGAACAATAATCTGTGTGGCATCAACATACTCAATCATCCCATCGAACTCTGCTTTAATAAGCACCTGTGAGTCGGCTGCTGACCTTCCTTCCAAACCTGTTCCCACGATGGGAGACTCAGGTCTGAGAAGCGGCACTGCCTGGCGCATCATGTTCGATCCCATTAATGCACGGTTGGCATCATCGTGTTCCAGGAATGTAATCAACGAAGCTGCAACTGAGGCAATCTGGTTAGGTCCAACATCCATCAGGTTAACTTCTTCCTTGTCAATTAAAGGATAGTCACCGTCGAGTCTGGATTTTACCTTCTGGTTCAGAAAATAACCATCAGCATCGATAGGCGCATTCGCCTGAGCGATTATCCGGCCTTCTTCCTCTTCTGCTGTTAAATAAACAGCTCCTTCATCAGAAAGGTCAACCTTGCCGTCTTCAACTTTGCGGTATGGAGTAGAAATAAATCCAAGGTCTGTAATTTTTGCAAACACGCATAATGAAGAAATCAAACCAATGTTTGGTCCTTCAGGTGTTTCAATCGGACACAGTCTTCCGTAGTGTGTATAGTGAACATCGCGAACCTCGAACCCAGCCCTTTCGCGAGACAAGCCGCCTGGTCCAAGTGCCGACATACGGCGCTTGTGCGTCATCTCTGCCAACGGGTTGGTTTGATCCATAAATTGAGACAGTGCATTGGTCCCAAAAAATGAATTAATAACTGAGGAAAGCGTTTTTGAATTGATCAAATCAATTGGAGTAAATACCTCGTTGTCGCGAACATTCATTCGCTCACGAATAGTGCGTGCCATGCGTGCCAACCCAATGCCAAACTGGTTGTACATTTGTTCGCCCACAGTACGCACACGGCGGTTACTCAGGTGGTCGATGTCATCTACATCGGTTTTTGAATTCACCAATTGAATCAGATACCTGATAATTTCAATGATATCCTGTTTGGTCAAAACCCGGTTTTCAGCCTCAACTTCGAGGCCTAATTTTTTATTAATCCGGTAACGGCCAACTTCTCCGAGATCGTATCTTTTATCGGAGAAAAAGAGTTTATCGATGACATCTCTGGCAGTTGCTTCATCAGGCGGTTCTGCGTTTCGCAGCTGCCTGTAGATGTGAAGCACCGCCTCTTTTTCAGAGTTACAGGGGTCTTTTTGCAATGTATTGTAAATAATTGCATAATCCTGTTGCCTCTGATCATCTTTATGAAGCAAGATGGTTTTTACACCTGATTCGAGAATATCTTCAATGTGATCTTCTTCAAGGATTGTTTCCCGGTCGATAATTACCTCGTTTCGTTCAATTGAAACTACCTCGCCGGTGTCTTCGTCCACAAAGTCTTCAACCCACGATTTAAGAACGCGTGCTGCCAGTTTGCGGCCAATAACTTTTTTCAATCCGGTTTTCGAAACTTTTACTTCGTCGGCAAGATTGAATATTTCAAGAATATCCTTATCGCTTTCGTAGCCGATTGCTCGTAAAAGAGTAGTAACAGGCAATTTCTTTTTACGGTCGATGTATGCGAACATGACACTGTTAATGTCTGTTGCAAACTCAATCCATGAACCTTTAAACGGGATAATACGTGCCGAGTACAGTTTTGTACCGTTGGCGTGTAAACTCTGTCCGAAGAATACACCCGGTGAACGGTGCAACTGTGATACAATAACCCTTTCGGCACCATTAATAATAAAGGTACCTCTTTCGGTCATGTAGGGCACTGTTCCCAGATAAACATCCTGCACTACCGTATCGAAATCTTCGTGTTCCGGGTCGGTACAGTATAACTTAAGTTTTGCCTTAACAGGCACACTGAAAGTTAAACCACGTTCAATACACTCGTTAATAGTGTATCGCGGCGGATCGACCTGATAGTCGAGAAACTCAAGTACAAAATTATTACGTGTATCTGTAATCGGGAAATTTTCCTCGAATACACGTGACAATCCTTCCTCCTTCCGCTTTTCGGGCGTGGTGTTTAACTGGAAAAAATCCTTAAACGATTTAATTTGTACTTCTAAAAAGTCAGGGTAATCAAACCTGGTCTGCGTTGAGGAAAAATTAATCCTCTCGTTTTTTGTATTTACTGACATGTATTTATACAGGTTAATTATATAAAATATAAATACACAAAAAGGTTTAGAATCCTGCTGTGCAAGATTCTAAACCATACAACCTCTTTTAAAAGGTCTGATTGCGAATTATTTAACTTCAACTTCGGCTCCTGCTTCTTCCAATTGACTCTTAAGGGCTTCTGCCTCATCTTTGGAAACTTTTTCTTTAATAGCTTTTGGAGCTTCATCAACAACTGCTTTGGCTTCTTTGAGGCCAAGACCAGTTAATTCTTTCACGAGCTTAACTACTGCTAATTTTGACTGACCAGCTGCTTTCAATACAACATCAAATTCGGTTTGTTCTTCAGCGGCTTCGCCTTCTCCACCACCTGCTGCCGGACCTGCAACTGCAACTGCGGCTGCGGCTGGCTCAATTCCGTATTCCTCTTTAAGGATATCAGCTAATTCGTTAACCTCTTTAACAGTCAAGTTTACTAACTCTTCTGCAAGTTGTTTTAAATCTGCCATTTTTATTTACTTTATAAAATTTATTTCTAAAAAACTATTCTTTTTCTTTCAGTGCTTCAAGAACACCGTGTATTGTATCACCACCTGATTGCAATTGTGAAAGCAATGTTTTCATTGGCGATTGTAATAAGGTAACCACATCGGCAATAAGTTCGTCTTTCGACTTCACAGAAACGAGTGTGTCGAGCTGATTTTCACCAAGATAAACTGACTCCTCAACAAATGCTGCTTTTAGCAATGGTCTGTCGTGCTTTTTCCTGAAATCTTTAATCAGTTTAGCAGGAGCGTTCCCGGTTTCAGTGAACATTACTGTAGTGTTTCCTCTAAGCGCGTCGTAAAGCTCATCTGCATTTTTCTCAGAATTTTCGAGTGCTTTACGAAGTAGTGTATTTTTAGCAACAACCAGTTTTACTTCTTGTTTAAAACATAGTCTCCTCAAATTACTGGTATCTTCAGCATTCAGACCACTAGTGTCAGTTAAGTAAAAATGGCTGTACGAATTGATCTGCTCTTGCAGGTCATTAATAATTACTTCTTTTTCTGTACGTTTCATTTTTACTCCGCTTTTATAGTCACAACTGACTTGGGTTCAACTTTAATACCAGGACTCATAGTACTGGAAAGAAATATGCTTCTGATATAAGTACCTTTTGCTGCTGTTGGTTTTAATTTGTTAATGGTATTGATAAACTCAATGGCATTTTCTTTAATCTTTTCCGGAGAAAAGGAAACTTTACCAATTGTAGTGTGAACAATACCAAATTTATCGACTTTAAAATCAATTTTCCCCTGTTTAACTTCTGACACAGCTTTACCAATATCCATTGTTACTGTACCACTTTTGGGGTTAGGCATTAAACCTCGTGGGCCTAAAACACGCCCAAGCTGGCCAACCTTGCCCATAACCGGGGGCATGGTAATAACCACGTCAACATCTGTCCAGCCTTCTTTGATTTTATCGATATAATCATCTAAACCAACATAATCAGCTCCTGCTTGTTTGGCTTCCTCCTCTTTATCGGGAGTAACCAAAGCCAGCACTTTAATCTCTTTTCCAGTTCCATGGGGTAACGAAACTACGCCTCTAACCATCTGGTTGGCTTTTCTTGGGTCAACTCCCAACCGAATATCCAAATCAACTGAAGCATCGAATTTGGTAAAAGTAACTTCCTTTACCAGTTTTGAGGCTTCGTCAATCGGGTAAGTTTTCGATCTGTCGAGTTTATCAAGAGAAGCTTTTTTATTCTTCGTAATTCTGCCCATCTTAAAAAGATTTAATTTAATTTTTGAATGGTGCTTTACCTTTTACGGTAATTCCCATACTTCTGGCAGTTCCAGCTACCATTTTCATTGCCGATTCAACAGTAAAACAATTCAAGTCAACCATTTTCCCTTCAGCTACTTCGCGCACCTGATCCCAGGTTACGACAGCTACTTTGTTGACTTGAGGTTCCGGAGAACCTTTTTTGATTTTTGCTGATTCGAGCAATTGCACAGCTACGGGAGGTTGTTTTATAATGAAATCAAATGATTTATCGCTGTAAACAGTAATAATTACCGGAAGTAATTTACCGGCCTGTTCTTGTGTACGGCCGTTAAACTGTTTACAAAACTGCATTATATTAACTCCCTTGGCACCTAATGCTGGTCCCACCGGTGGTGACGGGTTTGCCGCTCCACCTTTAATCTGTAATTTAATTAATCCAGCAACTTCTTTCGCCATAATAAAATTAATAATGCGTTACTATTCCTTCTCAACTTGCATAAAGCTAAGTTCCAAAGGCGTTTTACGTCCAAAAATCTTCACCATTACCTGCAGCTTTTTCTTCTCTTCATTGATTTCTTCAATGGTTCCGTTAAAGCCGTTGAATGGTCCGTCGATAACTTTTACGGTTTCACCAACTACGAAAGGAATATTCAATTCCTCACCTGTTTCGGCGAGTTCATCAACTCGTCCTAAAATTCTGTTCACTTCGTTTTGCCTCATAGGAACCGGATCTCCACCTTTGGTGTCACCAAGAAATCCAATTACATTGGGAATGTTTCTAAGTGTGTGTGTAACTTCACCCACTAACGAAGCTTCAATGAGAACATATCCTGGGAAAAAATTCCGCTCTTTGCTGACTTTTTTCCCGTTCCGGATTTGATAAACCTTTTCTGTTGGTATTAAAACCTGTTCAACAAAACCCTTCAGATCTCCATTAGCGATTTCGTTATCGATATATTCTTTTACTTTCTTCTCCTTACCTCCAATAGCACGAAGAACATACCATTTTTTTGTATTGTCGCTCATTTTGACCTACAGGTTTCGATTAATAAAATAATCCATAAATAAAATCCATTATGTTTCTGAATGACAGATCCATAACGAATATCAAGAGTGATATAATAAAGGAAGCAACCATTACAACCAATGCGCTGTTTTGCAGCTCTTTCCAAGTAGGCCACGTTACTTTATGAACGAGTTCATTGTAGGCCTCTTGCAAGTATATTTTTATTTTCATATTATACTCTTCGTCATTTGTACGGAAGGTAAGACTCGAACTTACAACAATTTTTCACTCCCAACAGAATGAGTTTCTTCCGTGAACAATCCCGGGCAATAGTTGCCCGGGACTATTATTTTTTATTTCTGCGATTGTAACAGATTATTCCATTATTTCGGTAACCTGACCAGCACCCACTGTGCGGCCACCTTCGCGGATTGCAAAACGCAAACCAACGTTAAGGGCTACCGGGTAAATCAGTTCCACTTCAATTGAAACGTTATCACCAGGCATTACCATCTCACGGCCTTCGGGCAAGTGAATTTCGCCGGTAACGTCAAGTGTACGTAGGTAGAACTGCGGACGATATTTGTTATGAAATGGAGTATGACGTCCACCTTCTTCTTTTTTCAATACATACACCTCAGCTTTAAATCTGGTATGAGGAGTGATTGAACCTGGCTTGGCCAAAATCTGTCCACGTTTAATCTCTTTTTTATCAACACCACGAAGCAACAACCCTACGTTATCACCAGCCTGTCCGTCATCAAGAATTTTACGGAACATTTCAACACCTGTACAAACTGTTTTACGTCCTTCGGCTCCAAGGCCAATCAATTGCAGTTCATCGCCAGTGTGAACAACACCGGTTTCAATACGGCCGGTGGCAACAGTACCACGTCCGGTAATCGAGAATACATCTTCAACAGGCATCAGGAATGGTTTGTCAACTTCACGTTCAGGAAGTGGAATCCAGCTATCAACAGCATCCATCAATTCCATAATTTTTTCTTCCCATTTTTCTTCACCATTCATTGCACCAAGGGCTGATCCCTGAATAACTGGTGTATTGTCACCGTCGAATTCATAGAATTCCAGTAATTCGCGGATTTCCATTTCTACCAGTTCCAAAAGTTCTTCGTCGTCAACCATGTCCACTTTGTTCATGAAGACAACCAGTTTGGGTACATTTACCTGACGTGCCAATAGGATATGCTCACGTGTTTGCGGCATAGGTCCGTCTGTGGCAGCAACAACAATAATAGCACCGTCCATCTGGGCAGCACCAGTTACCATGTTCTTCACATAGTCGGCGTGACCAGGGCAGTCCACGTGCGCATAGTGACGAGTTGCAGTTTGATACTCTACGTGTGCTGTGTTGATTGTAATACCCCTTTCTTTTTCTTCAGGTGCATTATCAATTGAATCAAATGATTTGATTTCGGAAAGGCCTTTTTTGGCCAATACCATTGTAATTGCAGCAGTCAGGGTCGTTTTACCATGGTCAACGTGACCTACAGTCCCAATATTCACATGGTCCTTATCCCTTACAAATGTTTGTTTAGCCATAACTCCAAAATTTTAATTATTATCTAAATTAATTGAGCCGAAGACGAGAATTGAACTCGTGACCTCATCCTTACCAAGGATGCGCTCTACCCCTGAGCTACTCCGGCACTAACACACAAAGAGACAGGAGTTAAAAGTATTGGCTACTTAAAATCCCAATCTCATTTTTTTGAGCGGGAGACGGGATTCAAACCCGCGACCCTTAGCTTGGAAGGCTAATGCTCTATCAACTGAGCTACTCCCGCAAATTGCATCCAGGTAAAAACGCGGTGCAAAAGTACATAATTTTACAAAAACAAACGACAAAATTTTGCCTTCCTGATAATCAAAGTATTTTTTTGATTGTGTTATTCGGAATACCTCAGACTGAAATATTGCCCAAACCATCAAACTACTTTAAATTCAGCTGTTTCTGGAACGCCCCCAAAATGGGTGTGCAAATGTAAAAATATTATTTTAAAAATCTAAAAAAAACAGAACCAAAAAATCAAATATTATTGGTTTTTAAGTTTCTCTTTATATTTCGTAAGCTGTTTGCGTATTGCATCAACTGCCAAATCAGTTGCTTCTTCAAATGTATCGGCCTGTTTTTTTGCAAATAAATAACCATTGGCCGGGATGGAGAGTTTTATTTCAGAAATTTTATTCCTGGCTGCTTCGGGTTTAAGGACTTTTAATGTTACCTCAGCGTTAATAATACCATCGAAGAAGGTATCGAGTTTTCCAACTTTTTTATTAACGAACTCATCCAACTTTTTATCCGTTGAAAAATGTACTGAATTAATAATTATTTCCATAGTAACACTTTTTTAGCCCCTTGGATGGGCTTGTTTGTAAATATCATGTAACTTCTCGAAGGTGGTATGAGTATAAATCTGGGTGGCAGCTAAATTGGCGTGTCCCAAAAGTTCTTTAACGGCATTCAAATCAGCGCCCTTGTTTAAAAGGTGTGTTGCGTATGAATGACGCATAACATGCGGACTTTTTTGTTCTAAAGATGTCACAAACTCCAGACTTTTCTTTACCACTCTGTATATTAATTTTTCGTAAACTGGTTTTCCTTTTTTTGTTACCAGTAAAACTTCCGGGAAATAACCAATTTCCCTGTTTCTTATTTCAAGGTATTCCAACAGTAAATTGTTCATTTCTCTAGGGTAGGGAATTATTCTTTCTTTTTGTCTTTTACCTAGTACCTTTATAAGGTAATCCTTAGTATCAAAATTAACTTCCTTAAGCTGAATCAGTTCTGCCAACCTGATTCCCGTTGCATAAAGCAGGGCAACTATTAGTTTATCGCGTATCCCCGTGAAATTGTTCGGAAAAAATCCATCGTCAAGCAAATGATGCAGACTTTTTTCTTCGACAAAACCAGGCAATTTTTTTCTGATTTTTGGTAGTGGCAGGTTAACTGCAGGATTGCTTTCAACAACTTTTTCTTTCATCAGAAAACGAAAGAAAGCTTTTACAGTGGAGACTTTTCTGTTAACGGAACGGGGTGATAGCTGTTTCTCCATCAAGCTCACTATCCAGGTGCGAACAAGTTTTGAATTTACCCTATTAACATCAAATTCCCCGACCATTTCAGTGGTAAAACACACAAATTGGTCGAGGTCTTTTTTGTAAGCCACTGTGGTATGAGGGGATGTCCTCTTCTCATACCTCAAATAGTTGATAAACGATTCCTGATAATTCATTAATCTTCTGCACTAAAATCAGGAATCACTACTACTTTAGTCTTCCTGACGTTGCAAATTCTCTATATAAGCAGCTTTCTTTAACTCTTCCCTTCTTTTTTCCGAAGGTTTTGTATACTTCTGACGATCGCGTAATTCTTTTACGACTCCCGTCTTTTCAAATTTGCGTTTAAATCTTTTTAAGGCTCTTTCAATATTTTCGCCTTCTTTTACCGGAATAACAATCATTTTTTCTACTCCTTTTTTTAAATTGAGGCGCAAATTTAGAAATTATTCCTTCTATTTCAAATTTAATGGAAAAAAATAATAAAACCTAAATGGTTTATTGATTTAATCTTTTTTAACGACAACTAATGTAAACTTTTACGGCATCGAAATCAACAGAATCATTTGGCAAGTTTTGAAAAAGTTCGTCAAACGAATTAAAAGGGCCATTTTTTTCACGGTAATCGAGTAGTGCTTCAACATATTCAATCTCAAAATAAGGATGTCGTAATAAATCAGCATATTCTGCAAAATTCACACGTATTTTTCTGATACTGGTCGAATCGGCAACAATATTTTCAGCTATATTGTTGAAGGTTTCCTCGGGGAAGTTGTAAACTTCAAGCAGCTGTTCTTTTTTGTAAAAGCCACCCAGTAAATCGCGGTATTTCAAAATCCGTTCGGCAAACACTTCCCCCACTCCGGGCAATTGCATCAGCTCAGCTTTGCCTGCAGAGTTTAATTCAACTTTAATTACATGAACAGGTCTTTCTTCATCTTCTTCAGGAAAATCATTTTTTTGAACAGTTTCAATCTGTATATTTTTCTTAATTAGGTTATAAAAAATGGAGTCAACTCCATAAATTTTCAAAACATCTTCTGAGTCAGAAAAAACGCCCCCGCTATTGCGGTAACGTATAAGGTTGGACGCCTGAAAACTGTTGAACCCAAATTCGGATAAAGTAATTGAATCGGCTGAATTTGGGTCGAATGTTCCGGTAAAAGATTTTGGCAGCTCCCGGGTGTCACTTGGTTTAGGTTGCTCTGCAAGGGGTTTGTTTTCCGGTAGGACTATGAATTCCTCTATGAGTTTGAAGATGCTGTCGTTCATTCCATAAATTTTCGCCAAATCGGTTGGGTTTTCAAACTTTCCACCAGCCGAACGGTAACTCAGCAAATTGTTTTTCACAAATTCAGGAATAGAAAGTGAATCGAGTTGCTCTGCCGATACAGCATTGGGATTAAATTCAAAAAGACTTTTAGATTCCAATTCACTTTTTTTCGTGTTCTCCCAGGCTTCAAGGGCCTTTTTGAATTCTGCGAAATCATTTTCCGGTTTAAGGTTGATATTGTTGACAACAATTATTCCGGAGATCAACAACAGAATTATCACCCCTAAAACCATTATTCCGTTCCTGTCTTTTTTTGAAAAACGAAAGTATTCTTTAACCAATTGCCGAAAGGATTTTTCCATTTTTGCATTAATGGGATGAAAAAATTAACAAGCCTGCTCAAGTTATAACTTTTGGAGCTTAAATACAAAAACGGCAACAAAAAAATGCTTTAAAGGAAATCTAAAACCTTAAAAATTGATTAATCCCACCCCTTGCAAAAAGATAAATGCAATTGCCAATGGGGCAATAAATTTTATAATGAACATGTACAATGGAATGTACCCCGCCTTTAACGAACCGTTATTCGACAATTCATTTTTTGCTTTATCACGACCAAGGAACCAGGCTACAAACAGAACTATAAACAAACCACCTAAAGGCAACAGGATATTTGCCGAAGCAAAGTCCATCAAACCGAATACGGTAAATCCAAAAACAGTAAAATCGGACATTGAACTTGAAGAAAGCACGCACATAATTCCAAGCACAGACACTGAAGAGGTGGCCAGCCATGTTGCAGCTTTTCGCTTTAATTTCAGCTCTTCAACAAAGAAAGCTACAATAACCTCCAAAACCGAAATAGTTGATGTAAGTGCAGCAACTCCCAAAAGAATAAAGAACATGAGCGAAAAGAAGTATCCTCCCGGCATCTGTTGAAAAATATTAGGCAGGGTAATGTAAACCAGGCCTTCGCCGGAGCCGGGCTCGATATTAAATGCGAAAACAGCCGGGAAAATGGCAAGGCCAGCCATAATAGCAATGAAAGTGTCGGCAAAAGCAACGGAGAAAGCCGTTGAACCCAGATTATCATTCTTTTGAATATAAGAACCATAGGTTATTAAAGTTCCCATCCCGATACTTAGGGAGAAAAAAGCCTGCCCCAATGCCTCGAGCACAGTAGAAGGTGTTATTTTACTAAAGTCAGGTTCAAATAAAAAAGCAATACCTCTTTCGGCTCCGGGTAATGTTACAGAACGAATTACCAATGCCAGTAAAAGCACTAACAAAACGGGCATTAAAATTTTGGTATATTTTTCAATACCTTTTTGCACCCCTGCCATTATTATTGCTGCCGTTAATCCCATAAAAACAAAAAACCACATTAAAGGCCGCCATGTACCTCCGATAAATGAATCGTACATTCCACTAAGTTGCTGGGGAGATTTGCTGGCAAAACCATTAATAACCGACTGGTAAATATACTCAAGCGTCCAGCCCGCAACTGCGGTATAGAATGCTAAAATCATAAAGGCTGCCCCCACCCCCATTAAACCGATGAGATACCACGGTCGTTTTGGAGCCAGTTTTCGGAATGAACCAAAAGCATTTTTCTGTGCACTGCGTCCAATGGTAAACTCAGAAAGCATTACCGGAATCCCGATAGCAACGATAAACCCCAGGTACATAATTATAAAAGCTGCCCCCCCATTTTCACCTGCAACATACGGGAAGCGCCATATATTTCCCAACCCTATTGCCGAACCGGCAGTAGCTGCAATAACTCCAAATTTTGAACCAAATGAATCGCGATTAGTAGGAAGATCTGACATTTTACCTGGAATTAAATAAATAATTTTTACTCCCTTCACTTACATGCAATAAGCAAAGCGGGGCTAAAAATGCAAAAAAATAATTCATTGCAAAAGCAGAAAATAAAAAAGTAATTCTTTTTTTCAGAAAGGATAACCAATCGCAAATGCAATATTAAAATCGTCGCTGGTGTACCCTCTGTTTCCAATAATCCAACCATTGCCTGTGGGCTGAGAAGGATCGCGAAGTTTCATTCCCACATCGACCCGAAAAATAAAATAGTTAAAATCGAAACGAAATCCGGTACCTGCCCCAAAGGCCAGCTGCCTGTAAAAACTGTTCAATTTGAAAAGGGCGCCGGGGCGGTTATCCTTGCTGTTGATAGCCCAGATATTTCCAGCGTCTAAAAACAGCGCTCCTTCCATAAAGCCAATAAGGTTAAATCTGTACTCCAGGTTCACTTCAAGCTTAATATCAGCCGATTGGTTGGGGTAAGCACCTTCGGGAGCATTGTAAGTGCCTGGCCCGAGGGAGCGAACCTGCCAGGCCCTGATTCCATTGGCACCACCCGTAAAATATTTTTTTTCGAAAGGTAAAACATCAAAATTACCATACGGAAGTGCGGCCCCAAAAAATGCACGGCCTACTAACGTATTATACTTATCAATTGTGTAACCATACCTGAATTCAATATCGGATTTCACATACTGGGCAAAACGTGTATTTAACAACCGGTAATAGCTCGAAGAAACTTCTCCCAAACTATCAACCTCCTGATTTTTGGTTCTGTTGGTTACCGATGAATATAATCCCAGTAAATTTCCAGCAGACTCAACATTAATCCGAAAATAGGAATAGCTTTTCTTTGCACCCAATTCTTGTGTATTGTACACCAGCGAATAGTTCATAGCCATAATCAAATGGTCGGTAAAACTACTTTTGATGTACAGGTCTTTAATGAAATTTATAAACCCCGGGTCGAACTGATAAAGGTTGACAAGGTTAAAATCAACAAGGTTCCAGGTATGATCAAAGTATTCCGAGGTTTTCCAGTTGTAACCAAATTTCACATTCGAAATTGTTCGGGTGTACTCCGGTCTTCGTTGAAAATTATAGCCAAGTGTTACAACGGTTTGGGGTAATACATCACGAAAAGCATTAATTGCCTGACCCGGCCCGATTAATTTAGGAAAGGTCAACTTCGATTCTACCCCCAACTCGCGGGTATTAAAATATTCGGGCACATCTTCCACAACTCTTTGCTGGCGTTCGATGGCGCCCTTAAAATTTACCTGGAAAATTTCGGCTCCCCTGAACAGGTTTCGGTGACGGTAATTAATATTTCCGGCCACTCCAAGGTTGCCCGAAGTGTTTGTCCCCTCAAGATCAAACGAAACAACCTGTTTACTCAATGGTGCTAACCGTATGTTGCAGTCAAGCAAATTGGTGTCCTGTAAATGAGTTGGTTTGTTGAACTGGATATCAATAAAACGAAACTGACGCAAACGGTTAAAGGCATTAAAAGTATTTCTTGCATCCTCCAAGCGGTAAAGAGAACCGCTTTCCATTTGCAAAAGATTTTCGAATAAGGATGGACGGTAATTTATTTCAGAGTTTTGATACAAAGTAAGGTTATTCAACCTTGTTGTATCCGAAAAGTTACTCTCCGTATCCATTCCGGCAGAAACCGGACCGGCCCCTGGCAAAACTGAAATGGTAAAATCATTGAGGTACTGCGGTTTGAAACTGCTTGTCGAGTCCTGGCCTATAAACAAATCGAGAATAATTTCCTTTTCAAACCTGCTGCTGTCAGCAATATAACTTACGTCATCTTTATTGAAATAGAAATACCCTTTATTTCGGTATAAATCCACAATGTCTTCCCGCTGATCTTCCAGCAAATTAAAATCGAATGGAGTACCCGGTGTAATTAATACTCCTGTTGAATCTTCATAAAAACGGGCTTTCAAAGCAGAATCGGGAATGTGATAATTCAGTTCTTTTATCTTGTATTGGTCGCCGGCATCAATTGTATATCTTACATTGGCTTTCTGCTTTTTTTCTTTTAACTCAACTTCAGTTTCAACATCAGCCCTGAAATAGCCTATATTGCCTAAATACTGCTTTAAACGCTCCTCCGAGGCAAGTACCAGCGCCTCGTCGTAAACAACGGGTGGCTCGCCAATACGCTTTAACCAGCCCTCGTTTTTATTTTTTGAAGATAAATTATAAAGCCACAGGTGAAACTTGGCAAATCCAAGAATTTTGTA
Organism: Bacteroidota bacterium; assembly: GCA_051747885.1. GTDB lineage: Bacteria > Bacteroidota > Bacteroidia > Bacteroidales > Prolixibacteraceae > Tangfeifania. The sequence continues at coordinate 19,582 of JBNJGR010000005.1, forward strand.
ATTCTCTTTTTGTCGGATATGTGACTTGGCTTCATCCTTATTAATTCCTGAATTTTCAACTTCAATATTTACTTTGTTTAAAAGATATTCATCCTGCGGAACAAATTTCACAGGAGAACAAGAAAACAAAAAAACGGCAAGTACAAATGCAATTATTTTTCCCACAAATACACTATTTGACAAATTTCTCTTATTCAAAATACCGAATTAACTTTACCATGCCTGTTTCTTACAAAAATAATGAAGTGTTTTAGATGGAAACAGTAACTTTAAAACATTTATTTTGCACGGAATAACCACTAAAAAATGATTAGCAAAAATACAATAAAACTCATTAAATCACTTGCCCGTAAAAAATACAGGCAAATGCACCAGCTCTTTTTAGTTGAAGGCGAAAAAACTGTTCTGGAAGTGCTTGATTCTTCACTACATGTAACCCAACTTTTCGGAACTGTCCGGTTTCTGCAAAATAATTCAATACGAATAACTAAAGCTGAAAATTTTACTGAAGCCTCACGTGACGAAATAAGAAAAGCAAGCCTTTTAAAAACCCCGCAGGAATGCCTGGCCCTTTGCGCTTTGCCGCAAGAAAACGAACTGCCGGAAAAATTAAATTCTTTCACCTTCTTTTTAGACGGCATCCAGGATCCCGGAAATTTGGGTACTATTCTCCGCACCTGCGACTGGTTTGGGGCAGTTACAATCTTTTGCTCACCTGACACTGCCGACATTTATAATCCAAAAGTAATTCAGTCTTCCATGGGTTCTTTCTGCAGAGCAAAAGTCATCTATACTCCATTTGACCAACTGGTGGAAATTGCAGCCCAATCAAAAGTTGAGATAATGGGTACATTTTTGGATGGAGAAAATATTTACAACACACAGCTCCCTGAAAATTTGGTAGTTGTTTTGGGAAATGAAGGGAATGGAATTAGCCCTGAAGTGGCAGCAAAAGTAGTGCGAAAATTGAGCATCCCCAGTTTTCACGAAGGGGAAAAAGGCCCCGAATCGTTGAATGTTGGAGTAACCGCAGCAATTATTTGTTCAGAATTTAAAAGGCGAAGAACGTTTTGAAAGTTTATTCAAAATGGAAACAAAGAGTAAAAATATTGGAATGCAAACTTTCGATAGCATGCGTATAATATTTTCTCTGATTATCTCCGGCAGGCGGATCTCCCAATTGATTATTGAGGCCCAAACTCACTTTTGCTTCAACCGAAAACCGGAAAAAAGTAAAATAGTGATCCCACCCTGCTCCAATTTCTGCATAAAAACCACTGCTATTTAACTTCACCAGGTCTTCTCGCCCGGTACGCGAAATATCTTGTCGGTAAGCACCGCCAAATATTACATAAGGCCTGTCGTTATTGATTCGACGGGCTTTGTATTTTATCAGCAAAGGAAAATCGAGATAAGTTGATTTAATGGAATAATCGTAAGTTTTGTTTGAAAACCCACTTGTATTATAATCTACAACCAATTGGTTATAGGTAAGAATCCGTTCGCCAAAAGATAACCCGGGCAGGAAACGCAGGTTCAGATCACGCGTAAGCCGCAAACTGGAAACAATTCCAACGGTAAACCCGGGAATAACCTCTTCAATATCGGCTCTGACGAAATGGCCCCCGGTTATTCTTTCTTCATCAGGATACCATGTATTGTTTGGCGGTAAAACAAAATCAGGATTACTGCCAATTGGGTTGTAATGCACAATTCCAAAATCGAGCGCGTTCATTCCAAGTGTAAAACCAAAATGAAGCAACTTGTCATCGAAAGTTGTCATGTGGTTAACTTTCTGCTTTTGGGCAAGAAGGTTCCCGGCTATGAGCACAAAAAATATGACAGTAAAAATTTTTCTCACCTGGCTAAAATCAATCCATTTTATTCAGAAACAAATAAAGTGATTTTTTATTGTATTTTAATTCAATTTTCGGGTTTTTGAGCCTTATAAATCGAGGCAATGCCAAAAGTTTGAGGGTGCCAGCTGCATTTGTGGTATCCGGTTTTTTCCAGGATGGAAACAAAATCGTCACCATCAGGAAATTCGCGCACCGATTCCGGCAAATAAGTGTAAGCGCTATTGTCTTTTGAAACCAGCCGGCCAAGCATTGGTAATATTTTATTGAAATAAAAAAAGTACAACTGTTTTAAAAATGCCTTCCGCGGCCGCGAAAATTCAAGAACGATGAAAACTCCGCCAGGTTTCAGTACCCTGAAAATTTCGGACAATCCTTTTTCAAGGTTTTCAAAATTACGCACGCCAAAACCAACAACAGCGGCATCGAAAGTGGAATCATCAAAAGGAAGTTCTTCCGAATCAGCTTTCAACAATTCAATACTGCCAGACAATCCCTTCTTTTCAATTTTCTGCCGGCCGATTCTCAACATCCCTTCCGACAGATCGATGCCTGTAATTTCCCTTGGTTTCAGCCTGGTAGCGGCAAGTGCAAAGTCAGCTGTGCCCGTAGCAATATCAAGAATTTTTTCGGGACGATGCGGTGCAAGTAATTTAATTGCTTTTTTGCGCCAAAGCTTGTCAATGTTTACCGACAGCAAATGGTTCAGCAAATCGTAACGGTGCGAAATGCTGTCGAACATTTCCTCCACCTGTCCTTTTTTGCTTAGTGCTGAATTTTTGTAGGGAACTGCTGCCATGAATATTTACTAAATTCTTTCAAAACTCTTTTCCGGGAAAAGAACTACAAAAGACAAATTTCTTCTGACTATTATAAACCAGAGGTCATTTTGTCGATATACCCCAAAGAGGCATCGTCAATTCGTATTTCACCTTTTGTCACATGCCCGAGTGTAAAGAATGAAATTTTTTGTTCAGACATTATATCTACAAACTCATCTTCTTTATCGGATTCAACTTCCACACAGATTCTCCCCATGGCTTCACCAAATAAAAAGGAATCCAAACGTGTTTCAGCAGCAGTGGTAATATCAAAACCCAGTCCGTTTGGAATTGCGGCCCTAAGCAACGTAAAAAACAATCCTCCTTTACCTATCGGGCTTGCACTTTGAAGCAATTTTAACCGGTGGAGTTCTTTCAGTGCTTTATGTATCTGAATTTCATTATTTATATTAAAGGCAGGCAAAGGCGAATCTGCAATTCCATGGTAGAATTCCAGGTATTCCGACGAACCGATATCATCAACCGAATGGCCAATCAAAAAAATGTTACTCCCTTTTTTCTTTAACGCGTGGGTGGTGATTTTTTTCCTGTTCTCAACTGTTCCAACCATGCTGACTATGATTGTTGGCGGAACAGGGCCGTGACCTGAAAAATGGTCGAACCTGATTTTTCGATCCGAAATTTTCAGGTTGAATTTTTGTGCTGCGTTTTCCAGGCCTTTTTTGGCGCCGGAAGCAACATTTTGCCCGTTGGGATCGGCAAAGTTAATATGATATAAAAAGGCACTGATTGCTTTTGGCTTAACCCCCATACATAACATTTTGCGGGTAGCTCGCGATATTAATATTTCGGTGGCTTTTTGTGGGTTATTTTGCAGGTGGTGATGGAAAGCATGAGTACTCATAGCCAATGCCGACCCGTTGGAATCGAGATCAAAAAGGCCAATTTCATCGTTATCCCCATCGCCGATGGCATCAGGAGAAATTGGTACCTCACTAAAGTCGTTGAAATAATTGATGCTCGATAGGTTGGGGTTCACCATCAGCGAAAATATTACATTTTCAATGTCTTTAGGTTCAGGAACAGTGTCGATTGAAAACTCTGTTTCTTGATTTAAAACTTCACTCATAATGCCTGATTTTTCTGGTAAAAATAGTGCCAGCAAAGTTAATTAAGAACATGATTTATCCATACGTTTTAATGTTTTTTTTAACTTCGGGTAAAATTTTCGTCATCTGTTAAAATCGTGTATTTTTCTAAATATCAACAAAATGAAACGAATAGCATTAATTACAGGAGCAACATCGGGAATTGGTGAAGCTACAGCTAAACTGCTGGCTGAGAACAATTTTAACCTCATTTTAACGGGAAGAAGGGTTGATCGGTTATCGGCCTTAAAAGAACAGATTCAGCATGATACCGGTTGCGAAGTACTAACGTTGAAATTTGATATTAGAAATTCAACTGAAACTGAACAAGCCCTAAACACCCTGCCTGACAACTGGAAAGACACAGATGTTTTAATAAATAATGCCGGGCTTGCAGTGGGATTCTCTTCCATTGCTGACGGTGCAACTGACGACTGGGAAAGAATGATAGACACCAATATTAAAGGATTGCTGTACATTACACGTCTTGTTTCGCAACAAATGATTAAAAGAGGCGAAGGTCATATTGTAAACATTTCATCCATTGCCGGAAGAGAAACTTACCCCATGGGAAACGTTTACTGTGCCACCAAACATGCCGTTCAGTCGCTTACCAAAGGAATGCGACTCGATTTTTTGAAACACGGCCTTAAAGTTTCCTCGGTTTGTCCCGGCGCTGTTGATACCGAATTTGCACTTGTGAGGTATAAAGGCAACGAGGAGCGTGCACGGGAAGTTTACAAGGGATATACGCCATTGAATGCGGAAGATGTTGCTGAAACCATCCTGTTCGTTGTAACACGCCCTAAACATGTTAATATCGACGATATACTTGTAATGCCAACCGACCAGGCCTACTCGCGCGATTTTAACCGAAACGAAACTTAAATTTTATTTTTGAAAAATAAGCAGATATTCCGTTTCACGGCCTAACTTTGCAGCTATTAACAAAATCAAATGTCAGAAGCAATTGTAATAACACCGGTTAAAAATTCGCCTCACACAACATTAAAAACAATTGAGGCCATTTGCCATTCGGGTTGTGAAATCGATTATTACGTATTCAACGATTTTAGCGAAAAACCAACGAAAGAATTGCTCGAAAAAACAAGGGAGAAACTGAACTTCAACCTGATTCATCTTGAAGATGTTACAACCAACCCGTCGCCCAACTACAAACTGGTGTTGCAAATGGCACAGGAAAAAGCATTGAAAAAAAACCTGCCACTAATCATCATCGAGTCGGATGTAATTATTAAACATGACACGATAACCGAGCTGTTGAAAATAAACGAAACCTCGAAAAATCCAGGTCTGGTTGGTGCAATCACAGTAGATAAAAAAGGCCACTACAATTTTCCCTACAATTTTGAAAAAAAGAAAAGCGACGAAATTGTGAACACTTCCCACAGCCTGAGTTTCTGCTGCACCTTGCTGTCGGTTCCATTTCTCAGTTCATTTAGTTTTACCGAATTATCGCAGAAAAAGGATTGGTTTGATGTTTCGATTAGCCGTCAATCCAAAAAAATGGGGTTCAATAATTACCTGGCAAAGGGAGTGAGGGTTTTGCACCTTCCCCACTCCAGTCGTCCCTGGAAAAATTTAAAATACAGCAATCCGTTTTTATACTATTTCAAAAAAATTACCCAAAAACGCGATCGTATTTAAATGGAAAAAACAAAATTATATCGTCGGTTGAAAATTGCAGGACATGTCCTGTTCTGGCTGGTTAGTATAAGTATAATGTTGTTTTTTTTCTATTTCAACGAAAAGCGCGTTCACTTCGATGTTGCTATTATTGCCAAAGCATTAATTGCAAATTTCGGATTTGCAATGGGAGTTTATGTCAATCTTTACGTGCTGATTCCCCGGTTTCTGAAAAAGAAAAATTATGTCTTTTATATTTTCTGGCTCATTATATTACTGACCGTTTCCAGCTTAACCATCCAGTTCTTATTTATTTTGCCCCTCAGAAATATTCTCGATTTTGGCGAACGTTTCACGTCGTATGATTCGAACCTTCATTCTGCCTATTTTTTTGCCACACTCATTTATGTTGCTTTTACATCGTTTCTCAAATTTATTAAAGAATGGATTGCTTTGCAGGATTTAAATTTAAAGCTGGCCCGCATTGAGCAACAAAAACTTGAAGCAGAACTTAAAACGCTAAAAGGCCAGCTAAATCCTCACTTTCTTTTTAATTCGCTGAATAATATCTATTCGCTGGCACTTGTAAAATCAGACAAAGTGCCCGGGCTGATTTTACGTTTATCCGATTTAATGCGACATATCATTTACGAATCGAGAGGGAACTACATAGACCTTGAAAAAGAAATTGAATTTGTAAACAATTTTATTGAGCTGCAAAAAATCCGCGCATCGGAAGAAGTGAAAATTTCTTATGAAATTAATGGAGAGATTCCTTCGGCCAAAATCGCCCCGTTGCTTTTCGAGCCATTCATCGATAATGCGTTTAAACACGGTTTGCCCGGCAACAATGAGGATTTTATTCGAATATTTTTTGATTTCAGTAAATCCGGTGTCCTTCATTTTTATATTGAAAACAATTTTGATCCTCCTGAACCCCAGACAAAAAAAACAGGTGGTATCGGTGTCAAAAATGTAAAACGCAGATTGAAGCATCTATACAGCCCGAATGATTATGCATTGGAAATTTCGGGCGAAAACAATATCTATTCAGTAAACCTTCAGCTAAAACTTATTGAAAATGGAAATTAAAGCATTAATTATTGATGACGAACCGCTGGCACAAAATGTAATTGAGCAATATGCGTTAAAAATTCCGCAGCTAAAAATTGTGGGCAAATGCCACGATGCAATTTGCGCAAACGGGGTTTTGCAGGAAAATGAAGTGGATTTAATCTTTCTCGATATCAATATGCCAAAACTTTCGGGTATTTCATTCCTGAAAAACTTAAAACAGCCACCAATGGTAATATTCACCACTGCTTATTCCGATTATGCGCTTGAAGGTTTTGAGCTGGACGCTATTGATTACCTGAAAAAACCATTCTCTTTTGAACGATTCAGCAAAGCTTTCTTTAAGGCCCATGAAATGTTCCTCTTGAAAAATAAACCTGAGAAAGAATTCAAAGATTCAGACACAGAAAATGCTTTTGTTTTTATTAAATCGAACAAAAAAACGTACAAAGTAAAATTCACTGAAATCGAATATATTGAAGGTTTGGGTGATTACATCCAGGTACATTTGAAAAACCAGAAAATAGTGACCAACCTGTCAATGAAAAAAATGCTGGAACTTTTACCTTCAGGTCAGTTTTACCGCATTCATAAATCCTACATCATCTCGCTGGATAAAATTGAATTACTTGAAGGAAATATGGTGCAGCTAAACGGGAAAAAACTTCCTGTGGGAAACAGTTACCGTCAGGATTTTCTGAAATTTATAAACACAAAACTTGCGGATTAAATTTCAGAATCCATCAATCACTTAAAAATCCCTGGTCACGCAATACCTGTAACATTTTTTCTGAAAAAAACAGGTTATCTTTCTCTTTGTACCTAACATCGGTAAAAACCTGTGCAAGGGTTTCTTTATTATTATCTTTAACAAACTGTTGCATTTCTGCCAGGCTCTCCTTATAAGCATAAATCTCCCGAATATTCTTCTCAGAATAATCAGTATATTTTTCGTGATGCACAACGGCCTCCAAAGGTAACCTGTCAGTTAAATCCGGTTTTTCATCCGGATACCCCAGCGCAACAGTAGTTACCGGGAAAGTAAGTTTGGGCAGGTTTAAAACATTAATAATTTCCTTTGCATTATAAGTTGTGGTGCCAAGATAACAGATGCCAAGGCCGTTGTTTTCAGCAGCCACACATACATTTTGAGCTACCAGCAATGCATCGATTGCAGCAGTGAAAAAAGAGATGAAATTAGCGTAACCGGGTTTTGCTTTATTCATTGTGCACCATTTGGAAAAACGGTTAAAATCGGCAACAAAAGTTAACAAAACGGGGGCATTAATGGCTACTGGCTGATTAAAATGTAGTGGCGCAAGTTTTTGTTTTCGATCTTCATCGTGAGTAACCACAACACTGTAAACCTGCATATTTCCGGTTGTTGAGGCCCGTGTTCCTGAGTATAAAATACTTTCCAGCAATTTGGGCTCAACAGGTTGGTTTTTAAAATTCCTTATTGTAACGTGATTATTTAAAAGTTCCATTTGAATTATTTCTAATAATAATGTAACAAAAATAAAAAAACCTTCAGGGTTTCGGAAAACCTTGAAGGCTTAAAGGCAATAAAAAAGGGGAAGCAACGCTTCCCCCTTTTTAATCAATCAATTCGGTATTACCTTTTAACAATCCTCTCTGTTTTGGCGAGTCCGTCTTCAGTAAACATACTTACAACGTAAACACCGCTAACCAGATTTGCAGTACGGATTTCGTGACTTGGATATTCAACATCCATTACTCTTTGACCAGCAATGTTGCTAATAACAACTCTCGTGAGTTTATCGTTATTCTCAATTTTGATATGGCCATCGAATGGGTTCGGGTAAACCTTGAACTCGATATTTTCAGTAATCATGTCGGCTGGAGTTGCAGTTAAGTCAACAATATCAGCCTCCATTCTTGGTTCAATTTTAAATGCATCGAGTCTTCCGTTTACAACACCGGTAACATCGTAGAAATGACCTTCTTCAGGTACGAAAACAAATAACCAGTCATTAACAACAACATCGTTATCAGTTTCAGTGAATATGGTCCACTCACCGGTATCTTCGTCAGCAGCAGTTGCACGTGCACCCTCTACTTGAACAAGGACACTTTCGTACATTTCATTCTCTGCTTCCATTGGTTCAACAATAAGTGGTTCTACTGTCAGAGGTGGCGTAACGATTGTCATTTCAGTTGCCTGAATTGTTGTAACATCTGCAACTTCTGCCACTTCACCAATAACTGTAACGCCGTTGCCAACCTGTAAAGTAGCAGTTTCGGTATGAGCTACCCAAATACCACCCCATGGTGCATTTGCATCCTGCATAAAGAAACCTTCACCCTGAGCAATACCGGTAACAGTACCAGTAACCTCAACTACAGCACCAATCCATGGTGATTCATCAGCTTCACCCTGAACAGTTGCGATATCAGCAACACGTGGCACACCAACAACTTCTACATTCAGGACACGTTCGCATCCCTCAAACATATAAGTGAAAGTATGCATACCTTCAGTGAGTGTAGTATCTACACCAGCTTCAGCATCAACAAATGTTGTGTCTTCGCCGATATAAACTTCAATCATAGTATCGCGAACAACTGGTGTTGCAGTAACATCGATGGAAACCATATCTTCACACCTCAGGTGTGCATCGGTTACCATGAAATTGTATGTTCCTGCAGGAAGTGAATAAATACCTTCACTAATCACACTGTCGTTATTCATTACTATTTCATAAGGTGGTATTCCACCGTTTACAGTTACTTCAACTTCAGAAGTACATTCACCTTCCGATACCATACTTACATCAAGCTCAAGCGGATGTTGTACCGGGTCGAAAGTAACTACTTCTACTTCTGAACGACATCCGAGTGTATCTTCAACAACAAATTCATACCTGTAGTCGGTAAGGTTGTCATCATCATATACAAATTCATCCATGATGTCGATGGTTTCAGTAAACCAACCATTGTAAACTGTCCAGTCGGGTTTCGGACTCAATATACCAGTTTCATCTTCAATAACACGGTAGAGTACCTGGAACGAACGTCCTTCAGTACCGGTTGCAGAAACTCTTGCAGAAGCCATTTCCTCACCATAGCAATGAATTCTCTGTACGTCAAATTCGATTGGTTCCGGTGCTTGAATGAATGTATCGCGTTCTGTAGTACATCCGTTTGCATCCTGAGCAAATACACGGTAGTAAATACCAGCGTATCCAAGGAATGTTTTGGTGAAACCGTAAGTATCGTCGGTCAAGCTATCGATCATTGAAGTATAACCTTCATCTTCGTATGCTTCCCATTTGTACTCATAAAGTGGTTCTCCGTCAGCACCAGTTCCAAATGGTGTTCCACCACTTACAACCTGAATTTCAAAAATACCAGCTTTGTCATCCGGGCAAACAAATGCATTTTGCTTGTCTTTAAGTACAACTTCGAAATCTTCCGGTTGAAGCACATACTGTTGGTATTCTTCTGACACGCATCCTTCGCTGTCATAAATCACAATGGTATACCAGTCATCAGCGGTCATATTTGCAGGGTCAGTTTCATTTGTTGAAGCAAGAAGCCCTGTTAATTCCACATCCGATGAACCAGATTTGGTAAATGACTCAAATACCGCATTTCCATCATAATCAGTTCCGGAAACTTCAATGGTCCATGTAGCACCATTTCCACCCCAGATGTCGTCAATAAAGATTTTACCATTAGCTTCACCATAGCACAATGCGTCTTCCTGTCCAAAGCCATCAGCTTCGATCGGGTCAGGTTGCAATACAGTTGTTCTGTGGTGATAAACAGGAGCACCATCTTCGAAAGTAGAGAATCCGGCAATACATCCGTTTTCATCTTTCACATAACCAATCCATGTGGCTGATGTAACCTGGAATGTATCACTTTCTTGCCATTCAAGGCCATCAAGATATTCATTCAGATCCAGGTCGTTCGGGAAAGTGTGAGCACCCGGGTGAGGTACAAGTGCAGAATCAACTGCATACATGTAGTTACCTACACCACCAGCAGCGTCTATCTGAATGGTTCCTTCTCCACCATAGCAAAGTGCATTTTCAACGAGTTCAACAACCTCAATCTCCAATGTATCCGGATTTTCAATCTCACCAGATTCTTTGTAAATCCAGCAGTCGTTTCCGTCCATGATGTGAACAGTGTAGTGTCCCCATGTCAGGTTATCGAATGTAAATTCATTCGCTCCATTTGTTGTAAACCATTGTATTTCATTAACAGCATCATAAGGTCCTTCATGTGTTGCAAAATTCGATTGCATTGAAGGATCGTAATCAGCCGGTCCTTCCAAACCAACATAGTATCCATCATCAACATGCGGAGTTCCGCCGGTAATATTCGGCACATAAATTTCTCCGGTTGGTTCGTTGTGGCATTGCAGGTCTGTCCAAACTATATCATCGTATGTGATTTCATCTGGTTCACCAACTGTTACATCGTAAGTAACAAAGCATTTTTCCATGTTCGGATTCTGGAAAGGTGCAAAATCCATCCAGTTATGCCAGTCGATGAAATAATCTTCAACTGTAGTTACCGGACCTTCGTAATTTTCACCTTCCTGAGCACTTGTAACAGCTTTGATATCGTCACTGTATTCATACAGTTTCAGCGTGTAGTCACCAGCTTCCAAATCATCGAAAGTTATCGACTCGGGAAGAACATCGAAAGTTTGAGTTTCCTCAACGCTTCCGCCACTCCAGAGTTCAGCATAGTACCAGAATACATAGTCACCATATCCTTCTCCACCTTCTTCAATATTCCATCCACCTTCCGGTGTAAATGTAATGCTGCCTCCAACTACTTCTCCCTCGAACAATTCTGCCTGATCGTTGCATGTAACATCTTCAGCTACAACATCAGTAATGGTAAGTTCCTCTGGCTGATCAACGGTAACCTGAACAGGGCCGAAAATACATCCATTGGCATCACGTACCCAGATTCCATAGTGACCTGCACGAACCCTGCGGTCAAAAGCAACGAATGAGTGATTTTCATCGTCAAATTCTACTGCTTCTTCTTCAGTGTTATACCAGCGTTCTTCAGGAATGTCCGACGGGTTTTCCCACGCACCAACGTTATTGGTAGCTTCTTCGTATGGAGCAGTACCACCGTAGAACCTGTAACGGATTAACCCGTCGTGTGCTTCAAAACAGCTTGCATTAACAACATCAAAATCAGCTCTTAATACATCAGGTTCCCTTATTTCAATCGGGTAAACTGCCTGGCATCCCAGTGAGTCATCCTGAACAGTTAGTGTATAATCGCCGGCCGCAAGGTCGGTGAAATCACCTGTTTCATTGGTTTCTGTCCACTCATTTCCTGATAGTGTAAAACTATAGTTACCAAAACCACCAGTTGTGGCAGCCAGTAAATTAGTGATACTTCCATCGTTGGCTGAAACAGCCGTTTCAGTTTCTACATCCCAAACATTACAAGTAATGTGGCTCATTTCAGCGATATCCCAGTCAACTTCTACTTCATCAGCTCCGTCAACTACGATTGGACCTTCAAACTGAATCAAATCAGTATTTTCAACAGCACAATAGTCACGTACTGCAAGGTAATAAGTTCCTTGTTTAACATTGAGCGCAAGCAAACTATCATTGTCAATATCGCCACTATCGAATGCTACCCAGGTTACTTCATCCACCCAGTTTTCCTGGTTGAAAATCTGTGGTTGCTGTGTAAGGACATATTCGTATCGTGGAGGATTGTCGAAATTCAGACTTGGAATTTCAAAACGTCCGTTCCATGCTTCAACCAAAATTTGGCCGTCAAAATTACCGTAACATCCTGCAGGTACTGTTTCAACAGCAATTTCCAGTGCGGGAGGATCCATAATAACAAATGGCTCGATATTAGAGAAGCATCCCCACTCGTCCATTACAACTGCCCAGTAGTCACCGGCACCAAATACGGTGTTGTGTCCTACAACTGTTCCGTTATCCACAACAGCCTGTGGGTCTCCGTCAGGATCCACATCTGTAACATAAAGTACGGGGTTGCGGAATACCTGCACACCTTGCAATGTACGTGATACCCAACCTGAATCTGAAGTCCAGAAGTTATAATCAAATGTCAGGGCACCCTGGAAATGATCCATTGGTACACCATACCATTCGAAATATTCTACTGCACCATAATCCATTTCTTCTTCTTCGGGGCAGTCCCACCAGTTTGAATCCCAGAAAGGAGCTCCCTCGGGAGTTGGATTTTCAATAAAGTCGTCATCGGGTACTTCAGGTACTTCCGGAGGATTAAATGTACACTCTTCACCTTCGAGGTTAAAGAGATTAACCATTTGTAATGCACAATCATTGTAAATAGTATCAACCAGCTCGATAATATTCTCGGTAGCAGGCCAGTCAAATTCTATCCATGTTTCACAACCATTGGCATCAACAACAGTAAAAGTATGTTCTTCATTGTCAATGGTAAATGAACCATACATAGATTCTTTTACATTGTCACCATCCATTTTATACTCATAATATTCAACGCCACCTTCAGTTACAAAAGGAGTACCCCCAGATGCTCGCAAGGTAAGGTTACCGTCGCTGTTATCAGGACATGTTGGTGGCAAACTTTGCGGTTCAACTATTTCAACCATTAACGGATCTGGTTCTGTAATTTCAGCAGTCCATGACAATTCACAGTCGATAGTTAAATCGTGTACGGTGAATGTATAGGTTCCGGCAGAAATATCAGTAAATACATTGCTGGTTGTGGATGTTCCACCATCCATGCTGTATTCAAATTCATGATTTCCTGCTCCAGTTACCAGTTCTATAGTAACGTCAGTAGAACCGCCGTTACAAAGAATATCGTCATAAACCAATTCAAATTCTGTAGTCAGCACTTTAACAGCGTTGTCGCCGTTTGGATTGACAAAATCGGCGAAACAGTCGTTGTCATCAAAAATCCTTACATAATATACTGCAGGAGCTAAATCTTCTGCCGGAGTATTAATGCTTGATATTGTATCGGTAGTTGCAGCAGTAAAGTTAGGTGTGGTTGAATAAATCCACCACCATGCTTCGTAGCCACCGGCGTCAGTTCCACCAGTTATTGATTCTGTATCAATGGAGATTGTTCCGTTTGATTCTTCACAAGATGCATCTGTATGATCTGCCCAGAAAGTAATAGGATCGGGTTGTTCAATAACATAAGTTTCGCTCCAGCTGCAGCCAAGTGAATCAGTAATATAAACATCATATTCACCAGCGGTAAGGTTTGTTCCACTGTCAAACGAAGTCAACCGTCCCTCGTAAGTATCATCAAACCAAACATTGTATCCGTCAACAAAAGGCGTAGCTCCTGAAATGTCAAATTCAATGCTTCCGTCTCCTGTAGAAACATTAGCACCAAGATAACATGCCATATCAGTTACAGTTTCATTAACTACCCATGGAGCTTTGTCGTCAATTACTTCAACTTCAGTCCACCATTCAATGGTTCTTAGATCCTGGCATTGATTATCGTCCTGTACGGCTACATAATATATACCAGGTGAACGTTGAAGCACATTGTTAACCCTTGCGTAATCTTCAACAACTTCGTTTGCATTTGATTTGCTTCCGGATGCAGCCAGATCCGACCGAACCTGTAACCAGTCTTCTTCAGAAACAATATAATACGTGTAAGGTGTTTTACCACCGGTGGCAAAGATTTCAATATCACCTAAACCTCCGGGACAGTCAGTGTAAACGGTATCTGCGGTGGCATATTCCAACTCTGCAGGTGCCTCAACATCAAATCTTTTAATGAACGAACGGCACTCACCGTCTAACACAACAACTGTGTTATTGGTAGAAGGAGCTTCCACTTCTGTAATAGCTTCTCCAGTAAAAGTACTGCCATTGAAGGAATACGTAAGATCTTCTCCTTCCGGTACAGTTACTTCTGCTATTGCATCGGCACCGAAACAATCGGCCGAACCTGCATCTACCACTACCTCTTCCATGGTTTGTGTTACAGTAAGAGAACCGTCGGTAGTCATGTCGGTCAGAATGTTGGTCACTTCATCCGGATAATCATTCCAGAATTTTGACACACTGTTGTCCCATTCCAGCTCCGTATCGAACACAAACTGGTTCATCACTCCGTAAGCATGCGGATACCCTTCCAGTTCAAACTGTAGGGTAAATACCATTGTAGTGTCATCATCAGGAGTGATTGTCCCATTTGCAACGGGATCATCATTACTGTCCCACTCAAATTTTAGCGTACCATCCGTAGTTTCTTCTACGTCAAGTTCGCTTGCCAAAACTGCATGGACACTGCCTGACTTAACTCCCACAAAATTAAACTCGCTTTCGTCGTAATCAAGTACGAGCACAAACGTGTCAATTTTCACGAAGTCTCTCATCAGAATGTCAACTTCATAAACGTTATCTTGCCGATAACAATAGTCATCAGCACTTTCAGCCCAAACATGGTAGGTCTCCTGGGCTTGTGCGTAAACCGCCACTGCCATAAGGATTGCAACCATGGTTAAGCCAATTTTTCGTAGAACATGGCCTAAGCTCTGTTCGCCGAATAAAAAATTTCCAGTAAATTTTTTCATAGCAAATTGCTTTAAATTGAACTTAATTGATTGATTGATTTTAATTTATATAATTTCATCATCATTTTTGAAGGATAAATCCCTTAAAATTTTACTAAACATTACAAACGTATAAAATTTATCCGCAATGTACAAACTAAATGTTGAATAAAACATATCTCTCTAAACCTTTGTTTTCAACAGGGGAGTATTGATAACCCGCGATAGTTGTTAAAATCTTTTTGTGCTTTTCTCATAGGCTTGCTTTTTGTAAAAATTTATGCAATTTTAAATTTATTTTTTCAAATAACTATAATAATCAGTCGTTTTTTTCGCTTTTAAAAAAAGGATGGATAATATTTGACGAATAAAATATTATGGGAAATACATTCATTTTGACATTTTTTCATTATTGGTTAATTAGAATCAATTGTTATAAATACCCACAGCCCTGGAAATACCCTACTGCCACAACACATTTTTTTCAGAAAAAAATTTTTACCGGGCTGGTACTTGCCCTATTTGTCATTTTCCTCACTTCATGCAAAACCTGCAACTGCCCGGCCTATTCGCAAAACAATTCCGAAAAAGAGTTGAATGTATATAATGGTACAAATGCACCTCCTGAAGTTTGAACAAAGCCTTATAGTTCGCTGTCATTCTAAATGCCGGCCCGGAAAACACCCCCAAAAACATCATAAGCAGCTGTTAAGAAACAAATTAGTTGATTTTCACCTCACTGAGATTTGAATATTTAAAAAGAATCCAACCAAGGGTGCGATATTTTTCAAAATATGAGCGATACATGAATTAGTGCCGGAGCGCAAAACGAAACCTTTTCATTTCTTTTTCGAAAAAAAATCTAATTGTAAATGGCTGACTTCGGCTAACTCTTGCTGACACAAAATTTTTAAATTAACATTAAGGTTCAGTTATTTTCAGGTGAAAACGAAAATTGAATTTGAATCTGTAAATTATAAATGTTTAATTTGTAAAGAATTAAAAACAGGAATTTAGACCTGTAATGTTCTAAAAAATAAATTAAGTACAATAAATTTAAAACTTACTTTACTATGTCAAAAATTAAAATAGGTATTAATGGTTTCGGACGCATTGGACGTTTGGTTTTCCGTGCGGCTGTTGAAAAAGAAAATGTTGAAGTAGTTGGCATTAACGATTTGATTGATGTGGACTACATCGCCTACATGCTGAAATACGATTCTACCCACGGACGTTTCAATGGCGAGGTATCGGTAGATAATGGTATGCTGGTTGTAAACGGACAAAAAATCAGGGTAACCTCAGAACCGAACCCTGCTGACTTGAAATGGAACGAGGTTGGTGCAGAATATGTAGTAGAATCAACCGGATTGTTCCTTACCAAAGAAAAAGCACAGGGTCATATCCAGGCTGGTGCCAAAAAAGTGGTAATGTCAGCACCGTCGAAAGACGATACGCCAATGTTTGTAATGGGTGTTAACCAGAAAAGCTATACCAACGACATGGATTTCGTATCGAATGCATCGTGTACCACCAACTGTTTAGCACCTGTAGCCAAAGTACTAAACGACAGTTTTGGTATTGTTGAAGGTTTAATGACTACCGTTCATGCTACCACAGCAACCCAAAAAACGGTTGACGCACCTTCGAAGAAAGACTGGCGCGGCGGACGCGGAGCCGGACAAAACATTATTCCTTCATCAACAGGTGCTGCCAAAGCAGTTGGTAAAGTAATTCCAGAATTGAACGGAAAACTTACCGGAATGGCGTTCCGTGTTCCTACTCCTAACGTTTCGGTTGTTGACCTTACTGTTCGCTTGGATAAAGGCGCTTCATACGACGCAGTTTGTGCTGCCATGAAAAAAGCTTCTGAAGGCGAATTGAAAGGTGTGCTGGGATATACCGAAGATGCCGTTGTTTCAAATGACTTCCTCGGTGAATCATGCACCTCTGTTTTCGACGCAGGCGCAGGAATTGGACTGAATGACAATTTTGTAAAAGTGGTTTCATGGTACGACAATGAATGGGGCTACTCACTCAAAGTTGTTGAACTGGTTGAATACATGGATTCAGTAAAATAATTGCATTATATATATAATGGTATAAAAGGGCGCCTTGTGGTGCCTTTTTTATTTGTTAAAATTTTGGCATTTGATTATGCAACTTTTTTGATAGAATTCCTTTAGGTTGCAGTAGCACAAAAGCCCCTTAATGGCTAAAGCCCTTTTATTTTCAGCTGACTCTGTTCACCGGGCTGAAGCCACGGTGTAAAATTACTGATTACTAATTGAGGCAATTGTTCAACTGACTTTATGAAAAAATACTTATGAGAAAAACCATGAAAGAATAACATTCCTTTTTCTTTCACCGGTGCTTTAGCCCGGTGTTTTAACCTGCCGCTTTTATTGGCTTTAGCGTTTAATCTTTGTCCTTAAAAACAACAAAATCATATTTCTCAATAAACTCTTTGTATTCATCTTTCCAGGTTTTCTTTTTATGATGTTCTTCCTGCGTTAAAATATAATTCTTCACTTTGCCGACCTGAGATTCACTCACACTTACTGCAAAATATTCCTTTTGCCAATTCAATTTAAAACGGCTAAAATTATTATTATTAAACCAAAAAGAAGATTCACCCTTTAATAATTGCATCACTTTCTCTATGGTTTGATTATTTCTGAGCCGGAATAGACAATGTACATGATTATGATGCCCGCCAACTATTTCTATCAAAATTTGTTTAGACAAAGCGTTTTGATGAATATGGTCAAATAAATCCTGTCTTATATCTGAGGTAAGAATTGATTTTCGATTTTTGGCCGTCCAAACTGCATGAATCCAAATCTTTACGTATGACATATTGTTATATTTTTGATGAATAAAATTTATTCATACCTCAACGATTCAATCGGATCCATCCTTGCTGCTTTTTGTGCAGGATAGTACCCGGAAACAACTCCCACAACAAAACAGAGAATCACGCCGGTAATAATCCACACCCAGGGAATAATAAAGGTTGAGCCAATCATAACCGAAACCATATTCCCGATAAAAATTCCGATAACAATTCCCAAAACCCCGCCAATCTGCCCGATTATTACAGCTTCAATCAGGAATTGTTGTTTCACGGTATTGGCCTTGGCACCAATCGCTTTCCGCACTCCAATTTCGCGGGTGCGCTCGGTTACCGATACCAGCATGATATTCATCAAACCTACTGCAGCACCAAAAAGCGTAATAAATCCAATAATGGTAGCAACCAGTGTAATGTTTTTAATATTATTTAAAAGAATATTCACCAGGTTGTCGCTTTTTTCAATATTAAAATCGGTTTCATCCAATGGATCGAGTCCGCGCACATTGCGGAAAACAGCTTCAGCCTGACCAATGGCCACATCCATAATTTCGGGCTGGCTGACTTTAACCTGAACATCGAAATTCATATTGGGCCTCGAAAAATAATTCCGTGTATTGTTGTATGGTATAAAGCAGATCAAATCGTTGCTGCTTCCAAAACCACTGCCTTTACTTTCGAGCGTACCTATAACTTTATACTTTCCGCCTCCGATACTTATTACTTTTTGCAGCGGATTTTCGTTAACACCAAAAAGCTGTTTCACCAGTTCACTTCCCAGAATCACAACACTCCTACCCGACTCAATTTCAAAATCGGTAAAGCTCCTTCCCAAATCAATCTCGTAGCCGGCCGTGAACAGATAATTGTCGTCAATTCCCCTAACGCCAATGTTCGGGTTAGTTTTTTCTGAGCCATATTTTATTGTGGCATTACCGGTAGCATACACTGAGATTGCCGTGGATGCCGGAAAATCAAAACGTTCTTTGAATGCTTTTGCCTGATAATAGGAAATATAAGCATGGTTTTTTGTACGGTACCTGTTGTTACCAACCTGTACGCGCATCCCCCGGCTGGTAATAGTAAAGGTATTCGCACCCATAAATGTAAACTCTTTTGTAATGGAACTTTTAATTGAGTCGATGGCAGTTAAAATTCCGATAAGTGCAGTAATACCCACGGCGATTATTAAAACGGTAAGCACAGTCCTGAGCAAATTACTCCTCACCGACTGCAGTGCAATCCTCATATTTTCAGCAAAAAGAGTAACCTGGCGCATTATTTTTCTTTACAAGTTAGATAATTTGCAACAATTTAATAGTTATTAGTGAAGAAAAGATGCCGAAAATTACATTTCGTGATTTTGCCTGTTTTAAGGTCAATTTGACGAACAGGTGACGTTTTTGTTCGAGAATTTACCCAACCCGGAATTTTTTAACATTTTTTAATTGAGCTGAAAAATCGATGCAATATGAATAAAAATAACGAAAAATAAAGCTGAAGTTGGTTAAAAATCAGTTTTTTGGAGAACATCCTGTCAAAAAATACCCGGGCATAAAACCCTACAATATCAATTTAATCGAAAAGATACCCCAAATAAATACTTGCAATTAAAAAGAAATCATTTATAAATTTGAACCAAGATTTTACTGAAGGCTATGATTTATCATTTTAAAATCACCTCGCAGGATTCAAAAAACTTTCACTTTGAAGTGGAACTGGACGGAAAACATTCGTTTTCCGATTTTCACTCCACCATCCAAAAAAGCATGGGATACGAACCCCATCAGCTGGCATCATTCTTTATCTCCAACGGGTCATGGAAAAAAATTAAAGAGATATCGATGCTTGATTTGGGAATTAACAACGGAGTGTATTATATAATGCAGAAAACAAAATTAGCTGATTTACTTAAAACAGAAGAACATAAACTCATTTACACTTTTGATTTTTTTAACGACAGATCATTGTATATAGAACTAACTGGAATTATTATGGAAAAAAATCTCAAAGAACCGTATGTCACTCTGAAGCAGGGTGACGCCCCCGTACAAGTCCTCGGTGAATTACCAGAGACGAAGGAGGCTGCCAGACTTCAGGAAGAAGAGGTTTTTATGGATTTTGGTGTTGTTGACGATTACGACGAACTTTTCGGAGAAATGGAAGATTTCTAAGTCTTTCATTACTTTTACGGGAAGGCACTAATTTTATTACAGACTGTTCAATTCATTTTGGGCAGTCTTTTTTTTGCCACAAATTATTTTGCCCTATATTATACCGATTAGTGTTTAATTTTAATCATCAATTTTACTTCGTTCATTTCTGATTATTAAACATCTATCGGCATTATACCACTAATATTTGTGAGTAAATTTGTCTATAAAATGGTATTACAGCATGAAGCAAAAACATTTAATTGTACTTACCGGCCCCACGGGAATTGGAAAAACTAAAACAGGCATTGAAATTGCCCGCCACTTTTCCACTGAAATTGTTTCATCAGACTCGCGCCAGATGTTCCGGGAACTTAAAACAGGAACTGCAGTTCCCACAAAAGATGAACTGACAGCAGTGAAACACCACTTTATACATTCCCACTCTATTTTCGACAACTACAACGCCAGCCGTTTTGAAACCGAAGCCCTGACCTTACTCGGACAATTGTTCAGGGCACACGACACCATTTTAATGGCAGGCGGTTCAATGCTTTATATTGATGCGGTTTGCAAAGGTATTGACCAAATGCCCGATGCCGATCCGGAATTGCGGGAAAAATTAAAAGCACAACTAAAAACAGAAGGGCTCGAAAATTTGCGCAGACAGCTAAAAAAAATTGACCCGGAATACTACAGCAAAGTGGATCTTAAAAACCCGGCGCGCATTATCCACGCCCTCGAAATTAGTATGATTACGGGAAAACCCTATTCTTCATTCCGGACTACTACAAATAAAAAACGTCCCTTTTCCATTATAAAAGTCGGTTTAAACTGCGACCGACAGGAACTTCACCGCCGAATTAACGCAAGGGTAGATAAAATGGTTGCTGATGGCCTGGTGGATGAAGCCCGGGAATTGTACAGGTTCAAACACCTCAATGCATTGAATACGGTAGGTTACCGTGAGTTATTTGCGCATTTCGACGGAGAAATTTCAAAAGAAAAAGCCATTGAACTGATAAAAAGAAACTCGCGGCGCTATGCCCGCAAACAACTCACCTGGTTTAGAAAAGACAATGAAATTACCTGGTTTGAACCCGGTCAGATTAAAGAAATAATTGAATTTATCGAAAATAAAATACGACAAACCAATGAATGAAGCCCAATTTATAATTCGCGTTTACGGGATTATTTTCAACGACAATAATGAAATTTTGCTGACTGATGAGTTTCAGCTGAATACAAAAATGACTAAATTTCCCGGCGGTGGTCTGGAATTTGGCGAAGGAACTGTTGATTGCCTGAAGCGTGAAATCAGGGAAGAATGCAACGGCCAGGAATTAGAAAACATCCGCCATTTTTACACTACCGGTTTTTTTCAAAAAGCTTTGTTTTATGAAAACGCGCAACTCATCAGTATTTATTACCTGTCCAATTTGAAACCACCTCTAAAATTTAAAATTTCTGAAAAACCATTCGATTTTAAAGAACTGAGTAACGGGAACCAGAGTTTCAGGTGGGTAAAAATAAAAGATTTGAATAAAGCTGGATTATCTTTCCCAATTGATAAATTTGTGGCAGAGGAACTCGAAAAAAATTTCACATGAAGATAACCATTCTTGGACCCGCGCATCCGCTGAGAGGTGGAATTGCAGCATTAAACGAACGACTTGCCAAACAACTTGTTGCAGAGGGACACGAGGTAAACATTGTTTCATTTTCGTTGCAATACCCTAAAATTTTATTTCCGGGGAAAACACAATTTTCCGACGACAAGCGCAGCTTCATCTTCCCCATTTCACCCGATGTAAACGCTGTAAATCCATTCAACTGGTTCCAGGTAGGAAAAAATATTAAAAAATCGAAGCCCGATTTGTTGATTGTCCGGTTTTGGCTTCCTTTTATGGGAATGAGCCTGGGCACCATTTGCAAAACCGTTCGGAAAAATGGCCATACAAAAATTATTTCGATTGTTGACAATATCATTCCTCATGAAAGCAGGCCCGGCGACAAATTCCTCAGCAATTATTTCATAAAAAATGTTGACGGGGTTATTGCCATGTCAAAAAGTGTATTGAACGATTTATCACTTTTCGACGAAGACAAACCGAAAAAATTTACGCCACATCCAATTTACGACCATTATGGTGAAATTGAACCCCGCGAAAATGCCCTGAAAAAACTTAAACTGGATCCTAACTTCAGCTATATTTTATTTTTTGGCTTCATAAGAGATTACAAAGGGCTTGATCTCCTCCTGGAAGCTTTCGCCGATTCCTTTTTTGTAAAAAACAAAATTAAACTGATTGTTGCAGGCGAATTTTATACCGATAAAACAAAATACCTCAAACTGATTGATAATTTGAAACTAAACGAACAGGTAATTTTAAAAACCGATTACATCCCAAACCCCGAGGTTGAAAACTATTTCAATGCGGCTGATATCGTTGCCCAGCCATACAAATCGGCAACTCAGAGCGGTGTTACACAGATTGGCTATCATTTCAACAAACCAATGCTTGTTACCGATGTTGGCGGGCTTTCAGAAATTATTCCTCACGGAAAAGTGGGCTACGTTGTTCCACCGCAAAAAATTAAAATTAAAAATGCGTTGAAAGATTTTTTTAAAAATGACTATGCTGAACTTTTCTCCCGCAACATTATCGAGGAAAAGAAACGTTTTGAGTGGAATAAAATGACTGAAACTATTTACGAACTGTTTAAGGAACTAAACCATGGCTGAAATTAGGAATCGTTTCAATGAACTAAACGAACTTTTGACCAAAACACTGGAAAACTATTCAACAATAAAATCAATAAAATCAATTTCGGAAACCATAACCGAAGCCTACCGTCTGGGAAACAAAACTGTATTTTGCGGAAATGGCGGAAGCGCAGCCGAAGCTCAACATCTTGCTGCTGAATTATCAGGAAAATTCAATATCGACCGCGCGCCAATTCCTGCAGAAGCCTGCCATGTGAATCCTTCGTTTGTTACGGCTGTTTCAAACGACTATGATTTTTCAAAGGTGTATGCCCGCTATATCGAAGCATTCTGCCAAAAAGGCGATGTTTTAATCGGGCTATCCACATCGGGGAACTCTCCAAATATTATTTCAGCCTTTGAAAAAGCGAGGGAAATGGGTGTTAAAACCGTTGCCATGTCCGGAGAAACAGGTGGTAAACTGGCTGCTTTTGCTGACTACATCATAAAAATTCAGTCATCAAATGTTCCCCGCATTCAGGAAATGCATCTTTTAGTCGGGCATATCATTTGTGAAATGGTAGAGAATGATCTTTTTGGCAGCAAAAAATAAACATTATCAATATCCCGGACAGATTCAAATGACAGTGAAAATTGAATTCTGTCTGTTCGCGTTAAACCACACATCATTGCTTTTTCAGCAGAACAAAAAATCACAATTTTTTAATTGGCATTGTTTTGGTAGAATTTAAAAAAATAAAGACTTTTAGGGCTTGATTGATGAGCGGATAAATGAATTATTAAGAGAGGAATAACAAGGTGCGACACTTTACAAAAGCTGAAATACGACAGATTGAAGACCGTTATCAGGATTTCCTGAATGCTATTCGTCATAAATTTGACGAGGAACGACTGGCACGGATTGAGAAGGCATTCCGTTTTTCAAATGCTGCGCACGATGGTATTAAACGAAAATCGGGTGAGCCGTACATTATTCACCCCATTGCTGTTGCCAAAATTGTTGCTGTCGATCTAGGCCTGGGCGCTACTTCGATTTCAGCTGCTATTTTGCACGATGTAGCCGAGGACACCGAATATTCAATAACCGACATTGAAAATATGTTCGGCGAAAAAGTAGCCCTGATTGTTGACGGCCTCACCAAACTTTCGGGCGATTTTGACTCGCGCCAGGCACTCACCCTCAAAAAAATGCTGATGACCCTTTCGGACGATATCCGGGTTATCCTCATTAAAATTGCCGACCGCCTGCACAACATGCAAACCCTTGATTCGATGCCCCCGCATAAAAAAATAAAAATTGCCGGCGAAACGCTTTATCTTTATGTACCGCTGGCACACCGGCTCGGGCTCTATGCTATAAAAACCGAGCTGGAAGAGCTTAGCTTCAAACACAAACACCCCGAGGAGTATAACCGGATTTTATACATGCTCCATAACCAGGAAGAAAAACGCAATTACCTTGTAAATGAGTTTATACGTCCCATAAAAGAGAATCTTGAAAAAGAAAACATTGAAAGCAATGTCACCCACCGGCTGAAATCAACCTATTCCATCTGGCAGAAAATGCAAAAAAAAGGGGTCACTTTCAATGAAATCTACGACATATTAGCAGTAAGAATTGTAATTAAAGCTAAACCCGGCATATCGGAAAAACGACAATGTTTCGATGTTCTTTCGTTGGTTACCGATATTTACAAACCCCGCCCCGACCGAATCCGCGACTGGATTACCATGCCCAAAGCCAATGGGTACGAATCGTTGCATGTTACGGTTATGGGCCCCCAGGGAATGTG
This sequence comes from Bacteroidota bacterium, assembly GCA_051747885.1. GTDB lineage: Bacteria > Bacteroidota > Bacteroidia > Bacteroidales > Prolixibacteraceae > Tangfeifania. The sequence goes on from JBNJGR010000005.1 coordinate 44,177, forward strand.
GGTGGAAGTGCAAATCAGAACTGAAAGAATGGACGAAGTTGCGGAATATGGTTTTGCCGCACACTACCGGTACAAAGACATCAGCACTTTTGAAAGCGAACTGGACACCTGGATTGAAAGAATCCGTGATCACCTCAGAAATCCGGATTCTGATGCATTTGAGTTTCTCGACGATTTTAAACTCAATTTATATGCAGCCGAAATAAATGTTTTTACTCCAAAAGGCGATATGGTTTCTTTGCCACAGGGGGCAACAGTTGTAGATTTAGCCTACGAAATACACACCGACCTGGGTAACAAATGCATTGGTGCCAAAATAAATTATAAACTGGTACCCAGCAGCCATGTACTCCAAAATGGCGACCAGGTTGAAATCCTCACTTCCGAAAAACAAACTCCAAAGTTCGAATGGCTGAAATATGCCACAACAGCCAAGGCTCGGGCCAAAATTAAAAATGCGTTTAAACTCGAAAAGAAAAAACATATCGATAAAGGAAAAGAAATTGTAGATGAAGCCATAAAAAAAACGAAAGCTCCATTAACATCCAATAACCTGAAAAAAATTATTGCCCACTATAACCTGAACAATAAAGAACAGCTCTATTCCGAAGTGGGAATGGGTTTTTTGGAACTCGATAATTTAGACAAAATCCTTGGAAAAAAATCACCGAACAAACTGGTAAAATACTGGAACATTACATTTAACCGGAAAAAGAAAGAAGAAAAAGCCCATCCGGAAAAAGAAATTAAAACGGTAAAAAACGGTAAAAAAATCGATAAGCAAAAACCATTTTTACTGAAAGAAGCACAAGACAATATTACCTATTCGTTGGCCAAATGCTGCAACCCAATCCCCGGCGATGAAGTGGTAGGTTATCTGAGTACCGACGACCATGTAATCATCCATAAAAGGGGTTGCAAAGAGGTTGAAAAGTTTCTGTCGAGCCACGGCGATAACATAATTGCCGCCGAATGGACACGCTTCAAAAAACAATCGTACCTCACCCGCCTGCGCCTCGAAGGGTTCGACAGGGTAGGTATTGTTAACGAGGTTACCAATGTAATTTCGAAACAACACAGCATAAATATGCGCTCGGTTCAATTCGATACCCACGACGGGGTTTTCGAAGGCGATGTTTTTATCTACATTCACAATGCCGAAGACTTAAACGAACTCATTTTACAGCTGAAAAAAATTACGGGAATCGACCGCGTTTCACGTGACGAAAACCTCACCGATTAATTTTTATTTAGTCTAAAAAATCAAAAAAAATTCCTATTTTTGAACCCTATTTAAAATTGGTTTAAATATGAATAGCCACAAAACCAGGGAGACAGTTAGAAACATGTTTACCGAGTACCTGGAGAAAAACGGCCACAGAAAAACTCCGGAAAGATTTGCCATTCTCGATGAAATTTATTCAAGAGAAGGGCACTTCGATATTGAGTCGCTGTACATTTCGATGAAAAACAAAAAGTACCGTGTAAGCCGTGCAACATTGTACAACACAATTGATTTGCTTCTCGAGTGCAAGCTGGTTGTAAAGCACCAGTTTGGGAAAAACATAGCCCAGTTTGAAAAGGCTTTTGCAACCATGCAACACGACCATTTAATCGATACATCAAACGGGAAAGTGGTTGAATTTTACGATCCGCGAATCAGGGAAATCATTGAAGATGCCTGCCTGAAAAATAATTTTAAGCTTTCACATCACACACTTTACATTTATGGCCAGTCAATGGAAAAAGATTAATGCCGGCTGCCTGTAACTTCCTTTCAAAAAAATCAACATTCTTATTCCGGTTGAAACGAAAAGTGTAAAATTTTCCCATTAACAATTTATAAAATAAAAAATGTTCAGGTGTATTTTTATATATCCCTTTAAAATTATTTGTAATTTTAGTCGCTTAAAACAGTAAGCCGTGATTACGAACTTCAGAAGGGGCGTTTTCACGGTTTCGTATGAAAACAAAAATCGAATTAACATGAGTGTAGATGTATTGCTGGGCCTTCAATGGGGCGACGAAGGGAAAGGAAAAATTGTGGATGTACTTACTCCCAAATACGATGTGATAACCCGATTCCAGGGAGGCCCCAACGCAGGCCATACCCTTGAGTTCAATACAATAAAACATGTATTGCACACTATTCCCTCGGGCATTTTCAGAGAAAATAAAATTAACATCATCGGCAATGGCGTAGTGATCGACCCAATTGTTTTCAAAAAGGAAATTGAATCGTTAAGTAAACTGGGGTTCAATCTTTCTGAAAACCTTTACATCTCGAAAAAAGCTCATCTGATTTTACCAACCCATCGTATTCTTGATGCAGCATCGGAAAAGAAAAAAGGAAAAACAAAAATAGGCTCTACACTGAAAGGAATTGGCCCAACCTACAAAGATAAAGTTGGTCGCGAGGGGTTAAGAGTCGGTGATCTAATACACAATTTCAATGAGCGGTATAACGAGAGAATAGAAAACCATAAAGTACTGCTCACCGAGTTTTACAAATACGATTACAAACAGGAATTAGCTGATTGCGAGCAGGAGTGGATGAAAGGGATCGAGCTTATTAAATCCTTCCAGATTGTTGACAGTGAGCATTTCATAAATGACCTAATCAAGAAAAAAAAATCAATTTTGGCAGAAGGTGCACAAGGCACCCTGCTCGACATTGATTTTGGCTCGTACCCGTTTGTAACAAGCTCAAACACCATTTGCGCAGGAGCCTGTACCGGGCTTGGTATTGCTCCTCAAAAAATAGGCAAAGTGTACGGCATTTTTAAAGCCTACTGCACCCGCGTAGGCATGGGACCATTTCCCACCGAGCTGAACGACAAAACAGGTGACAAACTGCGCGATGCAGGAAATGAGTATGGTTCAACAACTGGAAGGCCACGTCGCTGTGGCTGGCTCGATTTGGTCGCACTGAAATATTCGGTAATGCTTAACGGCGTAACCGAATTAATTATGATGAAAGCCGATGTGCTCGACAGCTTCGAAAGCATTAAAATTTGCGTGGGCTACGAAATTAACGGTGAAGTAGTCGAACATTTCCCTTTTGAGCTTACTGATGATGTAAAACCGGTTTATGTGGAACTGCCAGGCTGGGAAACCGACCTCGAAAAAATTAAAAATCAGGATGAATTCCCTGAACAGCTGAATAATTACATCAGTTTTATCGAAGACGAAATGGGAATTCCTGTTACAATTACTTCTGTAGGGCCTAACCGGGAACAAACAATTCATATGTCAGAAAAATAGAACAACCTTACTGAAAAATTATTTGAAATTTAACTAAAACAGCTCACAAAAAATTTGTACCCCATTCTTACTATTAAAACAATATTTCTTGATTATCTTTAAGGAATTCTGAGAAATATTGACTTTATGCCTGCAATTTCAGATAACTGGGGACTGTACACCGACTTTTATGAGCTTACAATGGCTCAGGGGTATTACTTTTGCGGAAAAAAAGATGACACGGCCACATTCTACTATTTTTTCCGCACCAATCCCTTCAAAGGAGGGTTTACAGTATTTGCGGGGCTGCAGGATTTTCTGGGAATTCTGAATAATTTCACCTTCAGCGATTCTGATATTCAGTATTTAAAAAAACAGGGTTTTATAGCTGAATTTCTGGATTACCTTAAAAAATTCCGCTTTTCAGGAAACATTAAGAGCATGCAGGAAGGCGAAATTGCATTTGCCAACGAACCAGTTTTGCAGGTTGAAGGAACGATTATCGAATGCCAGCTTATTGAAAGTCTTTTGCTGAATATCCTGAATTTTGAATCGTTGATTGCCACCAAAGCGTTCCGCATTAAACTGGTAGCAGGCGACCGGATGTTTACTGATTTCGGATTACGGCGCGCACAGGGACTTGGCGCGCTGCATGCAAGCAGGGCTGCCATAATCGGCGGGGCTTCCTCTACTTCCAATGTAATGGCTGGAAAATTATTTAACATTCCTGTAGCAGGCACACAGGCCCATTCATGGATTCAAAGTTTCGATAGTGAGCTGGAAGCATTCAGGATTTATGCCCAGGCACATCCCGAAAACGCTATTCTTCTTGTTGACACTTACGACACCTTGAAATCGGGTGTGCCCAATGCTATTAAAGTTGCTAAGGAAATGGAAGGCCGCGATGAAAAACTGAAAGCGATAAGGCTCGACAGCGGCGACCTGGCGTACCTCAGCAAAAGAGCCCGTAAAATGCTGGACGCAGCAGGACTTGAATATGTGAAAATTATTGCATCGAATCAGCTTAATGAGCATGTTGTAAAAAGTTTGCTGAAGGACCAGAATGCAGCCATAGATGCTTTTGGAATTGGTACTGAACTGATAACCGGGAAGAGTGATGCTGCCCTTGACGGTGTTTATAAGCTTGCGGAAGTTAACGGACAGCCCAAGATGAAAAAATCGGAAAACATCGAAAAGGTGACACTCCCCTGCAAAAAACAGGTTTACCGGTGTTTCGATGAAGAGGGATACTTCTACCGCGATACCGTGGCTCTGGCTAATGAAAACGAAAATGAGCTGGAATTAATTTTCCATCCCACTTACACCAACCGCTTTACCAATATAAAAAGCTGCAACAAGCAACCGCTTTTACAGTTGGTGGTGAAAAATGGCAGAGTAGTTTCAGTTCAAAAAACTCCGGGCGAAATCCATCAGTTTCTCCTTACACGCTCTGCTCAACTTCCCGATGAGCACAAAAGGTTTATCAGCCCTCACATTTACAAAGTCGGTATTTCTGAAAAATTGATGAAAGCCCGACACGAACTGGCCAAAAAACTGGAATAAAAAAACAAAAGAGAGAATATGACAGAAATTATTCGTCCCACGCTGGTTATCGATAAAGACAAATGTTTACACAACATTGAAAAAATGGCTCAAAAAGCTAAAGATTACCAGCTACGCTTCAGGCCTCATTTTAAAACACACCAGTCGGCAGTTATTGGTGATTGGTTCCGTTTATTCGGTGTTGAAGCCATTACTGTTTCGTCAGTAAAAATGGCCGAATATTTCTTCAAACACGGCTGGGACGATATTACCATTGCTTTCCCTGTAAATATTCTGGAAATTAACAATATCAACCGGCTGGCTGCCAATATCAAACTGAACGTACTGGTTGAAAACAAAGAGGGAGCAACGGCTTTGGCAAACAAAATAAACCACCCGCTTGGAGTTTATGTAAAAATTGATACCGGCCATAACCGAACGGGTATTAACTCGTCAAAAACCGGATTAATTGAAAATGTAATACAAATCGTTAACAATAATAATAAACTAAAATTTAAGGGATTTTTGTCGCATACCGGGCAAACATATTACGCAAAGTCAACAAATGAAATTTTCAGCAGCCATTTTGATGCCTTGCTGAAAATGCAATACCTGAAAAGGCGTTTCAGCCCCAAACATCCTGATATTGAAGTTAGCCTTGGCGATACACCTTCCTGCACACTTTGCACCAACTTTAACGGTATTGACGAAATACGTCCGGGTAACTTTATTTTCTACGATTTGATGCAGCATAGCCTTGGTGTATGCGATTTTGACGATATTGCCGTGCGTTTGGTTTGCCCGGTTGTCTCGAAACATCCTTCGCGTAATGAAATTGTAATTTACGGCGGTGCCATTCACCTGTCGAAGGAATACTTGCTGAATGTGGCAGCTAAACCATATCATGGCAGAATTGTAACGGTGATTAATGGAAAAAAAACGTTGCTTGGTGAAAGAAACTATGTTATGCGTCTTTCGCAGGAGCATGGAATTTTGAGAGTTTCACAAAAAAATTTCCATTTGATCAACGTTGGCGATTTAATTGAAATTATTCCGATTCATTCGTGCCTGGCGGCAAATCTTGCCGGCAGCTACCTGACCACCGACGGCGAAGAAATTCCCATGATAAATACTTAATGCTTTGCTTAGGTTCCCACTTCGCAATTAAAATTTTTAAAAAAATTGAGCGAAAAATTTACACCCCGGACATTTTTCCTTATATTAGTGGACAAATATCCGACGAGATGAATTCAAAAAAGTACAAAAAACAGGATAAAGGAACCACAAAAGCTACAGAACCGGCAGTAGCTATGGCATACCAACGCGAACATCCATTGACTGCACATGCCATTTTGGGAGTAAATGTCAATGCGTTTTCTGAACCTTTAAACCGGGTAGATACTTTCAGGAAGGGCCTCCATAAAAAATCATTCGAAAAACTGAAAGAGGTTACAGGGCTCGATAACAATTCACTTGCCAGAGCACTGGGCGTTTCTTCTAAAACCATTCAACGAAAACAAATTTTTGATGTCATTCAATCGGAAAAAATGTATGAACTTGCCGAACTGTACGCGCTGGGAATTTCCTATTTTGGGGAGGAAGGTTTCAGACATTGGATGGAAAGGCCCCTGTTTAGTATAGGCAACCGCAAACCCATTGAGTTAATCGATGTATCTGAAGGTATAATGCTGCTAAAAGCTGAAATTATGCGGCTGCAACACGGCGTGGCAATATGATTATTTACCGCATTGCACGAACAGAATTTTGCGACGTTAGCGGCGAGGGTGCAAAATTGTATGGCGGGCGGTGGAACTTTGTCGGTTATCCTGTTTTGTATGGTAGCGCAACTATTGCATCGGCACTGCTGGAAAGGCTAACGGTTGACCCCGAACTTTTTGCTTCTGAACGCTATATTTTATACAGCATCATGGAATTTAACTGCCCCGACCGGTTAATCAAAAAAATCTCGGAAAATGGACTGCCTGCAGACTGGGATGCCATCCCATTCAAAAAAGCTTCTCAGCAAATTGGAACCGAGCTGATTCAATCGGGTATTGTATGTTTTGAAGTTCCGTCGGTGGTAGATAAAACTTCATTTAATTACATCATTAACCCGCTGGCCAAAGACTTCAGCAAAATAACGTGGGAGATTTATCGCCTGGAGCTTGACAAACGGATAATTAGATAAACTCATGGTTAAGCCTTTTTCACTTCCAGTACCCTTGAAATTGCTTCCAGATATGACGTTACAGGATACATTTTTTCGTCGTACCAAAGTGATGCAAAATAAAGTCCGATAGGCGCCGCTTTAAATCCATTTTCAGTATAAAAACGGTCGATCCAGTTTAATCCTGAATCGCAAATCTCCAGATTTTCTTTGGATGAAAGCGCCGAAACGGCCAGGGCTGTTTCTTCCATAGTGCCTGGAATTGATTTGCCGCCTCCCCAGCTGCCGTCTTCATTCTGCACTGAAACAAGAAAATCGTTGCCTCTTTGAACCATCATTTCTAATTTCGTGCGTACATTTTCAGGAAGCCACTGGTGTGCCAGTGCATCTTTTAAATAGGTAACCACTTTTGCAGTTCCGTAAACAGGATTTTTGTGGTCGGACGTTAGCTGGTTGCCAAACCAAAGGGGAAGCCAACTGCCATCTTCCCGCTGGTGTTTTTTCAGAAACGCAAGTGCTCCGGCTGTAATTTTCTCAAGCTTCCTGATTTCTCGTCTTCTCAAATCGTGGTTGTAGGTTTCCCTGACAGCAGAAACTGCCAGCATACAATGCCCGGTTAAATCGGAACAGCTTTGGTCAAAGGGTAGTTTTCCCCATCCTTTTGAAAAAGTTGGAAAACCGCCATCGTTATTTTGCAATTTTCCCAGCCAATTAACAGCTTCGAGCACCTCTTTTTTTTCCCTGTTTTTGGGTTGAAGTTTTAACAGTGCCAGAATGGTGCCGGGCGTATCGTCGCCATCGGGCACTGAGCCGGAGTAATTTGTCCAGCCCCAGCCTCCCG